>DVFK01000083.1 GCA_018713285.1 Candidatus Faecousia excrementigallinarum | reverse complement strand
TTTCCTGTTTGTAGGTTTTTTCAACGGCTTGGCCATGGGCGCCGGTGTCATTATCGCCAGGTACTACGGAGCCAAAAACTACAAGGAAATGGATTTGGCCATTCACACAGATGTTGCCTTCGGCCTGATTTGCGGCAGTCTGCTGACGGTGCTGGGCATTATCTTTACCCCAACCATCTTAGGCTGGATGGGCACCCCGGGGGATGTGATTGAAAGTTCCATTGAATATTTCCGGTTTTACTTCTGCGGCGCCATTTTTACCGTCATGTACAATATTTTTGTAGGTATTTTCCACGCCATGGGAGACAGCCGCCATCCCCTTTACTATCTGATTTTCTCCTCCATCGTGAATGTGGTGCTGGATTTGCTTTTTGTGGGTGTGTTCCACATGGGCGTGGGCTCCGCAGCTCTCGCCACCACCGTTTCCCAGGGAATCAGTGCCCTGCTTTGCTGCATTCGTATGCTCCGCCTGAAAGGCCCCGGTCAGCTGGAGCCCCGGCGGATTCGGATTCATTGGAACAGCCTGGTGAACATCATCCGCTTTGGTCTTCCCTCCGGTGTTCAGAATTCCGTGATTGGTCTTGCCAACGTGGTGGTGCAGTCCAACATCAATTCCTTCGGCTCTGCTGCCATGGCCGGCTGCGGATCCTACTCCAAAATTGAGGGCTTTGCCTTCCTGCCCATCACCTGTTTCAGCCAGGCCCTGGCTACCTTCGTGGGGCAGAACCTGGGCGCAAAGAAGTATGACCGGGTGAAAAAGGGCGCTGTTTTCTCCATTATCTGCTCTGTGGTGATGGCTGAGTGTATCGGCGGACTGATTTATCTCTTTGCCCCCCAGCTCATCGGGTTGTTTGACGACAGCCCGGAGGTCATTCACTACGGCGTGCTTCACAGCCGCACCATTTGTATGTTCTTCTTCCTGCTTTCCTTCTCCCACTGTGCCGCCGGCATTCTCCGGGGCGCAGGCAAATCCGCCGTACCCATGTATACCATGCTCCTGTGCTGGTGTGTGCTGCGGGTTTCCTACATTACCGTCGCCATTCCCTTTGCCAATCAGCTGCAAACCGTTTCCTGGGCCTATCCCATCACCTGGAGCTGCAGCAGCGTTATTTTCCTGATTTATCTGCTGAAAGCAGACTGGATTCACACCTTTGAACGGATAGAGCAACGGGCAATGGCGAAGCACTGACAACCCTTCCAACTTTTCAAAGGAGGCTGCCAATCATGATGGATTTTCGCTATTTGCTGGAGCATTTTTTCACCCACAAGGACTTTCTGGCTCCACCCCACCAGATCCCCGGCACCCTGTTTACGTCCCTGCATCTGATTTTTGCCGCTGTTCTTCTGGCTGTCGTGATTGGAACGGCCATCTATGTTGGCAAACATCAGGCACTGGTGCGACCGGTATTCATCGGGCTTTGGATTACCCTGGTGGTTCTGGAAGTTGCCATTGTCACCTGGGAAAGCCTCAGCGCCCGGCATCCGGGCTTTGATTTGCGGCGCAGTCTTTCTTTGTATCCTTGCAGCATATATCTTTATGCCATGCCTCTTGCCATCTGGGGCAAAGGGGTATGGAAGAAAATCGGCTGCGGGTATGTATGCACCCTGGGACTGCTGGGAGGCGCTGTAAATTTCTTCTACCCCGCCATCCGGCTCTCCACCTATTCCTGCATCTCCTTTGTGGGCTTTCACACCTTCTTCTACCATGCTGCCCTGCTCTTTACCTGCCTGGTCATGCTGATTTCCGGCTACCATCGCTATACCAAGGTAACAAAATGGTGGGAGCTGTTGCTTCCCTGCGTGTTAAGCCTGATTGTGTCCGTCCCGGCAAACATTGTCAACTACTCCCCCATTGGTGCAGACTATATGTTCTTCCGGGGGAAGTTTCCATTGCTTGCCCTTCTGTTCCCCGGTGTAAAGCCCATTCTCTTTACATTGGTGCTTTACGGGTTATACATCGTCATTCCGGCGCTGTTTTATCTTCCCTCTTATGTGCGGAACAAAGCGTTGGCTCCGGCATAAAAAAAGGGCTTCGGTTATAAACCGAAGCCTCTTTTTTATTTCTCCTTGTTGGCCTTCTTGGCAGCCTTGGCTTTGGCCTTGGCTTCCTGAGCCTTCCGGGCCTCTTCCTGGGCAGCGGCAGCAGCCGTGTCGTTGGTGGACAGAGCCCACTTTGCAAACTCGATGCGGACCTGGTCAGCGCCGGTCTCGATTACGAACTTGTCCTCTTTCACATCCACAACCTTGCCGGTGATACCGCCGATGGTGGTAATCTCATCCCCGTTCTTCAGGGCAGAACGCATCTGTTCTGCTTCCTTCTTACGCTTCTTCTCGGGACGAATCAGCATAAAATAGAACACAACGAAGATAGCGATGAGGGGCAGGAAGGTCATCAGCATGCCGGCTGCGCCGGTATCCGCAGTGGTAGCGGCTGCTTCTTCTAAGAATAATAACATGGATTTCGCTCCTTTTCAATTTGTCCTTTTCATTATATCATCACTGCAATAAAATGCAAGAATTATTTAGATTCTCCGGGACAGTTTTTCCGAATATTCCCTGCGGAAATCTGCAAAACAACCTTCATCCAAAGCGTTGCGGATTTTCTCCATCAGCTTGTTATAAAAATACAGATTGTGCATCACGCAAAGACGCATGGCAAGCATTTCCTCCGCCACAAACAGGTGCCGGATATAAGCCCGGGAGTACCGGCGGCACACCGGGCAATCGCACTGGGGATCGATGGGCTGCATATCTGTAATATACTTGGCGTTGCGCAGATTGATGGCTCCCTCCCAGGTAAAGAGCCGGGCATGGCGGGCGTTCCGGGCCGGCATGACACAGTCGAAAAAGTCCACGCCTCTGGCCACCGCCTCGATAATGTTGGTAGGTGTTCCCACGCCCATGAGATAACGGGTCTTTTCCTTGGGCATATAGGGCTCCACCGCCTCAATGATGTCGTACATCTCCTGGGCGGTCTCTCCCACCGCCAGGCCGCCGATGGCGTATCCCGGCAAATCCAGATCTGCAATCCGCTTCATATGGTCAATCCGGATGTCCGGGTAGGTGCCGCCCTGGTTGATGCCCCACAGCATCTGCTGGGGATTCACCGTATCCTCCAGGGCGTTGAGCCGGGCGTTCTCTGCCTTGCAGCGCACCAGCCAACGGTAGGTCCGGTCCACGCTCTGCTGCACATAGGCTCTGGGGGCAGGATTTTCAATACACTCGTCAAAGGCCATACAAATGTCGGAGCCCAGGTTGGACTGAATCTGCATACTCTCCTCCGGTCCCATAAAGATTTTGTGACCGTCGATATGGGAGGCAAAGGTCACCCCTTCCTCCTTGATTTTCCGCAGAGATGCCAGGGAAAATACCTGAAATCCGCCGGAGTCTGTGAGGATGGGGCCGTCCCAGGTCATAAACTTATGGAGCCCGCCGCATTCCTTCACAATCTTGTCGGTGGGACGCAGGTGCAGGTGGTAGGTATTGGAAAGCTCCACCTGGCAGCCGATGTCCTTCAGGTCCTTGGCACTCAGGGCACCTTTGATGGCTCCCTGGGTACCCACATTCATAAACACCGGAGTTTGCACCGTACCATGGGCACAGGTAAACTCACCCCGCCGGGCAGCCCCTTCGGTTTTTTTCAATTCAAACATAGATTACCTCACAAGTGATTTAATACAAGAACATGGCATCCCCGAAGGAGAAGAACCGGTATCTCTCCTTGACTGCCTCTTCGTAGGCGTGGAGAATATGGTCTCTTCCAGCAAAGGCGGAGACCAGCATCACCAGGGTGCTTTCCGGCAGGTGGAAGTTGGTAATGAGAGCGTCCATCGCCCGGAAGGTGTAGCCGGGATAGATGAAAATATCCGTCCACTTGGATTTTTCCTCAAAGGTGCCGTCCGGGTTCACCAAAGATTCCAGGGTACGGCAGGAGGTGGTGCCCACACACACAATCCGTCCGCCCCGCTTCCTGGTATCGTTGAGAAGCTGAGCTGTCTCCCGGCTCATCATGCACAACTCGGAGTGCATATGGTGCTGGCTGATTTGCTCTGCCTTCACCGGGCGGAAGGTACCAAGACCCACGTGAAGGGTCACATAGGCCAGGGTGACACCCTTCTTTTCAATCTGCTCCAGAAGCTCTTTGGTAAAATGCAGGCCTGCGGTGGGAGCCGCAGCGGAGCCGGTCTCCCGGGAATACACCGTCTGGTACCGCTCCTGGTCCTGGAGCTCCGCCTGGATGTAAGGAGGCAGAGGCATTTTTCCCAGGTGCTCCAGAATCTCCAGAAAGATTCCCTCATAATGGAACCGGACAATCCGGTTCCCGTCCTCCTGGACTTCCTCCACCGTGGCGGTCAGCTCGCCGTTTCCGAAGATGACCTCCTGGCCGGGGCGGATCTTCTTTCCGGGTTTTGCCAGGCATTCCCACTTCTTATCCCCCAAGTCCCGCAGCAGCAGCAGCTCCACCGCGCCTCCTGTGGGTCGGTGGCCCAAAAGCCGTGCAGGCAGCACCCGGGAGTCGTTCATCACCAGGCAGTCACCAGGGTTTAAGTATTCCACAATATCATAAAAGTGCCGGTGAGAAAGCTCGCCGGTTTCCTTATTCATGACCAGAAGCCGGGAGCTATCCCGCTTCTCCAGGGGGGTCTGGGCAATCAGCTCCTGGGGAAGGTCGTACCAAAAATCTTTCGTCTTGAAATCACAGGTCGACTCCTGTGTTGTATGCAATGTATCTGACAATCCTATCTGCTCCTTTATCTTACAGCTTTCATGGGAATTATACCACAATACCGGCAGAAAATCTATATAAAATGCAGAATTTTCCCGGAAGTTCCCTTTTCCGGTTGCCGCCGGGGCGGCAGCTGCATAGTGTAAAGCGGAGGGATTTTTATGAAACAATCATTTATTCCCGGGGTGGCTACCGCCCTGGTAACCCCATTTTTGGGTAAGGAAATCAACTACCCGATGGCAGAACAGCTGATTCGTCAGCAAATCGACGCTGGAATCGGGGCCATTGTCCTCTCCGGCACCACCGGAGAATCCCCGGTACTGACCGATGGGGAAAAGCTGGAGCTTTTCCGCCGGGGAAAGGCATACGCCGGAAAAAATTGCAGGATTCTTGCTGGGACAGGCAGCAACTCCACGGAACATACCATTGCCCTGAGCGTAGCCGCCCAGGAGACCGGGGTGGACGGTCTTCTGATTGTATCACCTTATTACAACAAGTCCACCCCGGAGGGGCTGGTGGGGCACTACACTGCCATTGCCCGGCAGGTGGATCTGCCCATCATCCTCTACAATGTGCCGTCCCGCACCGGGCTGGACATTCCCGTCTCCGTCTACGAAAAGCTCAGCCGTATCCCCAACATCATCGGGGTGAAAGAGGCCAGCACAGACATTACCAAAATCACCCGGATTCGCAACGCCTGCGGGGAGGATTTTGAGATTTACACAGGCAACGACGCCATGATTGTGCCCGCCATTGCCTGCGGTGCCTGGGGTGTGGTTTCTGTGGTATCCAATGTCTGTCCCCAGACCACCCAGGCCATGGTCCTGTCCGCCCTGTCCGGGGATTTTGAAACCGCTGCTGCAATTCAGTGCGGCTTGCAGGAGCTGATAGATTTGCTGTTCCGGGAGGTAAGTCCCATACCGGTGAAGGCGGCAATGGAACTGGCCGGGTTTGACTGCGGCGGGTGCCGTCTGCCCCTGGGCTCCCCTTCTGCGGAAACCAGAGAGAAATTACGGGACTTTTTCCATCGGAAAGGCCGGGAATTCTTTGTATAAAGCCAGAAAAATCCCACGACTGCAAAACAGCCGTGGGATTTTTTACATCTGTTGTCTGCCCTCCAGGGCACGGGACAAGGTCACCTCGTCCGCATATTCCAGCTGACTGCCCACCGGCACGCCGTAGGCAAGTCTTGTCACCTTCACCCCCAGGGGGCGCAGGAGCCGGGAGATATACATGGCGGTGGCCTCCCCTTCCGTATCCGGGTTGGTAGCCATAATGACCTCCTGGACTTCCCCATTTCCTACCCGCTGGAGCAACTCCTTGATCCGGATGTCCTCCTGGGTCACATGGTTCAAAGGGGAAATGACACCGTGAAGCACATGGTACACCCCGTTAAATTCGTGGGAACGCTCCATGGCAATCACATCCTTGGGCTCCGCCACCACGCAGATGGTGCTATGGTCCCGGGAATCGTCATCGCAAATGGGGCACACTGCCTTGTCGGTGATATTCTGGCACACGGGGCAGGTTCCCACACTTTTCTTTGCCTGGACAATGGCGTCCGCAAAAGACATGGCCTCCTGCTCCGGCATTCCCAGCACATAAAAGGCCAGCCGCTGGGCCGTCTTACCTCCAATGCCGGGAAGTCTGGCAAATTGGTCGGTGAGATTTTCCAGCGCCGCAGGGAAATACTGCATGGTGCCTCCTTAGAACAGTCCGCCCAGGTTCAGGCCGCCGGTGAGGCGGGACATATTGTTGGCGGAGTCCTCGTCGGCGGTACGCATAGCCTCATTGACCGCTGCAATCACCATATCCTGGAGCATTTCCACATCCTCCGGGTCCACTGCTTCCGGATTGATTTCCAGCCCCATCAGCTGGTGCTTGCCGCTGACGGTAGCCTTTACCATACCGCCGCCGGCAGCAGCGGTATAGGTCTTGTTCTCCATTTCTTCCTGCATACGCAGCATCTCCTGCTGCATCTTCTGGGCCTGCTTCAGCATGGCCGCCTGATTCATTCCTCCGGGCATTCCCCGGAATCCACCCTTTGCCATATTCAGTCTCCTATTCGTTGTTTTCTTTGATGGTGAAAATATCACTATGGGCTCTGCCGAATTGCAGCAGTTTTTCCATTTGTGCACCGGTATTCTCCCGGCCGGTGCGGTCCGTAGCTACGGCAACAACCTTTCTTCCCAGAATCGCCGAGGCTTTCAGCCCCACTGTTTCCAGGATTGCCGGTTTGTTAATCATTTCCCGGGTAAAGTCGTTGGCGCAGACCAACAGAATCCGGTTGCCCTGAAGCACACCCTGCAAAGGCGCATTGGCAGATGGGGCAAAGAAGCCGGAGTAGGGCGGCTGCAAAGCCTTCCGCACCTGCTCTGCCACCTCCGTCCAGAAGCCCACAGGGGCTTCCGAAGTCAGCTCCGGCTCAGGTTCCGGTTCCTCAGAAATCTCAGGAGCAGGTTCATAAGAATCCGCACCATTGCTTTCCGGGGCTTTTCCGGAAAATACCAGGTTTCCAGAACGAATCTGGTCTTCGATTCTGGTGAGGCGGGCGTTCAAAGACTCCCCGTCCAGCTGCAGCTCTGGGCGGCACAGGTTCACAATGCACAGCTCCGCATCCATCCGGCGGCTGGTGCTTCTGGTAAATCCCGCAGCGGTAGCCTGAATCAGGCTCATCATCCGCACCAGCTCTCCGCTGGAAAACCGGCGGGACAGCTCCTGTACCTCCTGGTCGGAAGCCACACCGGAGAGCATACCGATTCCCTCCTGGGGAGCGGTTTTCAGAATCATATAGTCCCGGGTCAGGCAGGCCATCTCATCCAGCAAAGCCCCCAAATCCTTCCCCTCCGCATAAAAGCGGTTCAGAAGGGACAGGGCTCCGGCGGTATCGTGGTCTGCAATGCAGGCCATCAGCTTACCGCATTCCTGAATGCCGGCAATACCCAGGCAGGCGTACACCCGCTCTGCCGTCAACTCCCCGGAGGTTGCGGAGGCACACTGGTCCAGAAGGCTCAGAGCGTCCCGTAGGCCGCCGTCGGCCAGTCTGGCCAGAACCCTGGCAGCAGAGGGCTCCAGGGAAATATCCTCGTGAAAAGCCACATATTGCAGCCGGGCTGCAATGTCATCCTGGCTGATTCTCCGGAAGGAAAACCGCTGGCACCGGGACAGGATGGTAGCCGGAACCTTGTGCAGCTCCGTGGTAGCCAAAATGAAAAGCAGATGCTCCGGCGGCTCCTCAATGATTTTCAGCAGTGCATTGAAGGCGGACAGGGACAGCATATGCACCTCGTCGATGATATACACCCGCATCTTTACCTGAGATGGAGTATAGACCGCATCGTCCCGCAAATCCCGCACATTGTCCACGCCGTTGTTGGATGCTGCATCAATTTCCAGCACGTCCATACAGGAACCGGCATCAATGGCACGGCAGGCGGCGCAGCAATTACAGGGATTGCCGTCCTGGGGATTTTCACAGTTCACCGCCTTGGCAAGAATCTTGGCGCTGCTGGTTTTGCCGGTACCCCGGGAGCCGGTAAACAGATAAGCGTGGCTCATCCGGTGGTTAATCAGCTGATTCTTCAATGTCTGGGTTACGGCCTGCTGTCCAACCACGTCATCGAAGGTCTGAGGGCGATATTTCCGATAAAGTGCCTGATACATAACAGCCTCCAAAATAGAAACCGGCTCATAATAAGATCGCACACCCACATTTGAGCAAGCCGAATGCCCGAACCTGTGCAGCCGACTCAGGAACGGCAGACCGGCGGCACACAGAAAAGTCCGCTTAATGCTGCTTGGTTCCCCACCTGACATGGTTCACGGGATTCTGTTGCGCCGGACCGTCCCCTCAACATCACTTACATAGGTCAGACGGCACTCAAGCTTGACCGGGTGTGGGAATTCATCCCTGCTATAGCGGATTGCAGGTACAGGGCACCGCTATCTCCCCGACTAGTGCGACCTTATTACAAGCCGGTTTGCTGCAATAAGGTTTTTTAATTGGTCTTGGACTCGATAAAGTCTGCCAGCTCCTGGAAGGTGGTAATCTTCTGATCCTCCATCTCCAGTTCCACGCCCAGCTCAGTTTCCAGGTCCATAATCATCTCCACAATGTCCAGAGAATCAATGCCCAGGCTCTCGAAGGTGCTCTCCG
The DNA here is from genome assembly GCA_018713285.1 of Candidatus Faecousia excrementigallinarum. Taxonomy (GTDB): domain Bacteria; phylum Bacillota; class Clostridia; order Oscillospirales; family Oscillospiraceae; genus Faecousia; species Faecousia excrementigallinarum. The sequence continues at coordinate 29,187 of DVFK01000083.1, read as the reverse complement.
GCGTAATATCCTGAGGGTCCAGCTCCAGCTGCTTGGCAGCGTAGGCAACTAACTTTTCATACATATCTATTACCTCCTAACGGCTGTAATCTCTATAACAGTAGTATTCTATTATAAATCCTGCCTTTTGTCAATCCTGCATTTTCAAGGTCTCCCTTTGGGTAAAATTGGAGGCTCCCGAAGGAGCCTCCAACCAGATACATGATTAACGGGCTTTACTCTTCTTGCTCAAAATCACAACCGCAACCAGGCAGGCAGCGGAAACTACCAGAACCACAACAACCAGGACCAGGTTGAAATTCTCACCGGTCTGATCCGGTCCGTCGGGATCGGTAGGCTGGGTGGTCTCGCCGGGCTTGGTGGGTTCGGTGGTTTCGCCGGGCTTGGTAGGCTCGGTGGTTTCGCCGGGCTCGGTAGGCTCGGTGGTCTCACCAGGCTCAGTGGGGTCCGTAGGCTCGGTGGTTGCAGGGGAGCATACCACATCGTCACGATTCCGCACACGGATACGGGCAGGCTCACCGGCGAAGGAGTTGTCATAGGAGGCGCAGCCTACAACCTCAATGTTGCAGCCCACTTCCAGGCCCTCCACATCCTTGTCGGTGGTGATATAGCCATCAATGAAGATACGGGCTTCGTTTCCGGCTGCATCCTTTACAATGATGGTCTGCACCAGGCCATTGGCCTTCTCGAAGCTTACCACGGTGCCTTTCAGCTTCACCAGCTGACCCAGGACGGAGCCGTCGTTAATCTGCTGAGCGGTCACTTCCTTGGGAGCCACAGGGTCAGTTTCCCCAATCTTCTCCACGCTGGTCACGTTGATCTGGCGCTCGCCCTGGTAAGAGGAGGTAGTGCCGGTAAGGCGGAGGATGTCACCAATCTTGTAATTGCCGGCTACGGGGAAGGCGTTGATGCCGCCGGTGGAATCCTGCAGATAGATGCAGTCAAAGAATGCGGTATCCTTGTCATAGCCGGAGGCGTTGGAGGTGACCACGCCCTCGATGGTGAACTTCACGCCCTCTTCAAGCTCGTCCTGAACCTGCTGGATGTTGGTGATTTCCACCGGGTTAATGTACTTGATCAGGTTCTCGCAGATGTTGTAGTTGGAGTAGTTCTTCTCGGAACCATTGTCACCAATCTGCGCCTGTACCTCGAAGTTGGACATAAAGGCAGCACCGGATACCACAATCAGGCCTCTGCCCTCCAACTGCTCGGTAGCCAGAACCATCAGACGGTTATCCCCATCAGCCACCGCATACTTGGGCATGGAGTCGCCGCCAATGCCGTCATTGTCGGAGTCGGTGGAGTAAGTGCTGGCGTGGCCAAACACCACAGGAGATACGGTGCTGGGCAGGGTTGTGGTAGGATTACCGCTGCCGTCCACGGTGTAGATGGAAGCGCCGCCATACTGGCTGAACAGCTGGGAATACAGATTGTTGTTGGGATTCTCAGCGTCAAACTCCACACCCTCCATCAGGAAGTTATCCCAGTTGTAGGTGGAGAAGTAAAGACGCTGGGTCTGTCCGCCGTTGAGCTTATCATCGTTGGTGGCATCGTCGCCAATCCGCAGGCTGGAGCCCAGGGCTTCCAGAACCTTGTTCTGCTGAGCAGCCATGTGGTCCGTAGCCGGGAAGGCGGCATAATGCTCGTAGTAGTCGGACCAGCCGGCAAGAACCAGCATACCGCCAGCCTTGTTATAGGCTACCAAAGCGGAGATTTCATCCTCGGTGTAGTTCAGGTACGGGTCACGCAGAGCAGTACCGTCACGGCGGGAAGGTGCAGTCAGGATAATGGCCTTGTACTTCTCATTGCCGCAGGCAGCAATCAGGTCCTCGCTGGTATTGAGGATGACCGTCCGCACATTGTAATCCGCAGCCAGCTGGCCGAAGTTGCCCATGGAATCCTTGTAGTTGCCGTTGACATACTCGTTATAGTGGGAAGCATCGATACCAACATATACCAGCTTCTCCGAATCCCGGATGTCCAGCTCAATGTCCTTGGTAAAGGTGAATTCCTCACCATCCAGGGATACAATGGCGGTAACGGTAATCTTGGTAACCTTGGCGGTCTCCGGGGTCCACTTAAAGTCAACCGTCAGCTCGCCGGAAGCAGGAATGGTATAACCGGTCTTGTCCACACCCAGAACAGTGCTGCCTACGGTGTAGGTGACGGTGGAAACGGTGGCTTCGGAGGTTTCGCTGTTGAACAGCTTGGTGGAAAGGGTCAGCTCCTCACCAGTCACGGGAGTGGAGGTGCTGGAGGTAACTTCGGAGATGCCCAGTTTCAGGCTCTCACCCACCCACACAGGAGCGGTAACGGCCAGGTCGCCGTCGCCCTGGGTCACTCTTACGTAGTAGTAGGAGAAGGTGGGGTCCAGGGTCACGGACAGGTCGCCGGAAGCCAGTTCAGCGGGGTCGTCCCAGGTATAGGCAACCTTACCGGAGTTGACAATGATTTCCACCTTGGAAATGCTGTCAGAAGCATCGGGGTCATTCACCAGAACACGGATGTCCAGCTTCTCAGGAACTTCCTCAATGATGGAGCCCAGCTGCAAGCCATTCACCGTGTAGTAAATCTCCATGTTCTTGTCTTCCGTGGAGTACACACGATAGTTGCGAATAGCCTCGTACAGGCCTTCCTCGGTAAAGTTGTCGGTAAGGATAACGTCACGGGCATCGTTGGCATTGCCCCACTTGCCCTTGTGGTTATCCTGGTTGTTAGTAGGAGCCACATGCCAGCCCTTATCCAGAGCCATGGTGTAATACTCATAGCTGGGATAGTAACCGCCGGCGCCAATCTGGCCTTCGCCGTTGCCAACCTCAACCAGCTGGATACGGGTATCCACCAAAGCATTCCAGTAGGAGAAGTCCGCAAAGGTGCCGAAGGTGCTGCCGGGATGGTTGAACTGGCTGATGGAGTCTGCCAGCGCGGAGTTGCTCAGCAGGTCATAGTAAGCCTTCAGACCGGCATCGCTGGTCTTGTTGTTCAGAACAGAGTTGTTTCTGGAAACAATACCGGCAGTATTGAAGGTGTTGATGTGACCGGGACCGCCGGACCAGGTCATTTCAAAACCGCCAATGGCCACCACATCCGACTGGCTCTCGTTGAAGGCTGCAATGGCGCCCTTATAGGCATCCCACAGCTTCTTGCTGTCGGGGGTCATCTGGGATACGTCGTACAGAGCAGCCTCGGGATTTGCGCTGCCGCTCTTGTCAAAGTAGTTGGAGTGGTCCGTGAAGGCCACAAAGTCCACGTTGGCACTTTCCGGAAGATTGTTTACATAATTCAAAGCTTCTTCCAGGGAGCCGGAACCATCGGAATAAGTAGTGTGAGAGTGAAGCTGACCGAAGTACAGCTGGAACTGGGCCTTGCCCACGGTGAAGCTCCAGGACTTCTCACCGGTCTTGCCGTCTGTCCGGACTACCTTCACGGTGACGGTTACCCGGCCGTCTTCCATGTCCGCCGCAGGCGTGTAGGAAACCTTGCCGTTTTCGTAAACAGCCTTGACTTCCTTACCGTCCACGGTCATGGTAACGGTGGGGTTCTCACCGGCATTGACAATCTCCGCAGAGATGACAGGCCGCTTGTTATCCAGGGTTTCGCTGCCGGAGGCAGGGGTCACCTTGGTAATCACCGGCTCGTCCAGCACTTCCACCTTCACAGAACCGGAGAAGGCGGTATCCTTGTTGTCGGTACCGGTGACGGAAATGGTCAGCTCACCGGCTACCATATCTTCTCCGGGAATGGTGAAGGTATAGGTAGTATTTTCATTGGTGAGCGCAGCTTTCTTTTCGCCATAGGTTGCCTCAATGGTCTTGACGCCGAAGGGGGCATCCACGGTGAAGGAAACGGAATAGTCAACGCCAACCACCGCATCCTGCATGGTGCCGAAGGTCACAGTGGGGTTGTTCACCACGCCGCCGACCACATTCACGCCCTCCGCCACTTTCAGGAAGGAGAAGGTGTAAATGTCATAGTCGGTGACATTGTACATGCTGTAGGTCTTGTAGTCTCCGGCGTAGTACTCCAGGTACTGGCTGTACTTGCCGTTGAACTTGGCGGTACGGCTTTCCAGGGTGTAGCCGGTGCCCTGGACAGCCAGGGTCCAATCCGCATCCTCAGAGGCTTCCTTGGCATAGAAGGCATTGTTGCCAGTGCCGTTGGAGCACAGGTAGCCAAAGGTTTCATTGTGGAAGCGATAGTACTCCCCGTTCTTTTCCACGGTGAATACCACGCCGCCGTTGCCGGGCACTGCCAGTCCGTTTTCAACGGTGGTGGGGGCGTTCAGAATGGTCTGGGAGTCGCTTTGCAGCGCCAGTACGCCTTCTGCGCTGTGGTTGTAAAGGACAACCTTATCTCCCGCCTCAGGCATGCCGGTTTCGGGAGGATTGATTTCCCCTTCTACCACGAAGAACTGCTGCTTGAACAGCGGGTCGGTTGCCGCATTCTCGGAATTGTAAGTACTCCAGTTGTTCTTTTCCGCATACCACTCCATGTAGTTGCCACGGACGGTGTTTTTAATGTTGTAGGTACCGTCCTCCAACTGGATGACTTCCCACTTATCGTTCTTTGCTCCGAGACTCATGCTGGCAAAGTCATCGCCCATGCCAAGCTTTTGACCATCATAGGAGAAGGACCAGGTGCCGTCGCCGTTGTCAATCACTGTCCAGACTTCTGCCTTGGTAAATCCGGACACCTGATCACCGGTCACGGTAACATCCACGCCATTGTTATAGAAACCGTTGTAGGTACTAGACAGGGCTTTGTTATGGGCAGGATTGTAAATGACAACCTGCTTCCCGTCTACCAGCGGTCCCTCAGGGGTGCCGCCCAGTTGGAGTTCTTCGAAAGTGGTATTCCGCAGCTGCAAGGTGTCCTTGAAACAGCTGACCGCTGCGGTCACCGTCACCACATCATCCACAGCAATGGGCCAAGTGCCGTCCTCATTCTTGGTTACCACAGCTTTGTAGAGCTGAATGGTATCGCCGGCAGCATCCTTGAAGGTGATGTTGGGGCTGCTGTAAGCACCATTGTTGTCGTAAACCTCAGTTACCGTCAGGTTGGGGATGGTAACATAGGTGCAGATATCCGCAGTGGACAAAGCGCCGATGGTGGTGGTCTTTGCCTGCAAGGTCATACCGGAGGACTTTTCATAGGTGCAGCTATCCAGCTGAGGCAGTCCATTGTAGTCCTTTCTGGTTCCGGTGGCAATGACCGTATCGCCCAGAGAGATGTCAGAGAAGTTTTCAGACATTCTGGCGCAGATACCGCCGGTGGAATCCTGCAGGTATACATTCTTCCCATCCAGAAGGGTTACAACGCCCTTGACTGTCAGGTCAGCCGTTCCATCTTCCTTGGCCAAAGCCTCCGCAATTGTGATGGTTTCCGGCTCATCAGGAGGTGTTACCTCGCCGCCTTCTCCGTCATTCACCTGGAAAACAAGCAAATCGAAAACATAGCCGCTTGTATTGGATGTGGCGTATGCCCCGAACCGAGCATTTTCATCCTGCCAACCAATCGCTCGGTTGGTTGCACCGGACGCCACAAAGCGGAATGTTCCGTTTCCATTGTCCTGAACCACCCAAGTATATGCTTCGTCCGGCTTTGTAAAGTTTGTTCCGGAGGAACCATATCCTAAATACTGGGTTCCGTTAAACAAATGGACACCGTCCTCCGTTTTGGTAGCCGTCCAAACCGGTACATTGGTTCCAGACAGAGAATTGCCATCAACAGCAACATCTGTTCCGTCTATCTTGCTGCCAATGGTTGTTCCCAACGCCTTGTCACCGGCACTGGTTTGCGCCACCAATACATACTTACCAGATGTCAACTCGTCAACGGTTGAGATCCTGGTGTATGTAGCAGTGCCTTCCGCCAGCGTGCCCATGGGGAGCATGGTCAGAATCATGACCAGTGCCAGTAAGCCGGAAAAGACTCTGCTTCTTAGCGATCTTTTCATCTTGTAAACCTTCCTTTCTTTTGGGCAGGGCGCACGCCCCACCATAGTGTATTTACAGTATACAACAATTCACGAAAAAAATCCATAGGCAGATGTGAGATTTTCCCAAATAATTACATGAATTTTACCAATGGTATGGGCAAGACCCCGAAACAGGCTTGACAGACCTGTCAGGAAATGGTATCGTTTCTACTATAAGCGAATCATCAGAAAGGAAACCCCTATGAAAAAGAGAAAATTGCAGCCTGCCTTGTGGCTGCGTCAAAACAAACTCAGCTGTCTGGTGCTGCTGGCAGCCCTTGTGCTCTTTGCCGCAGCTTACTGGATGGTGCAGCCGGAAAAAGAGGAAGCCCCCTCCCCTTCTGAGTATGTGGAATACGACACGGGAACCATCCTGGAAATCCTGTCGGACAACACCACCCAGGCTCCTGCGGATGACGGAGGCTGGCGGGGTGAGCAGCTGATGCTGGTGGAAGTCACCTCCGGACAGTATAAGGGTGAAACCCTACAGGTTTACAACTATGTGGGCCCCCTGTATGGCGGCCCCCTGGAAGTGGGTGACAGTGCCGTACTCACCATCTCCACCTACCAGGACGGTACCCATACCGCCACAGTATTTGAGTACAACCGGATTGTACCCCTCACCATCGTTGTGGTTTTGTTCCTGATTGCCGCCGTGGCCGTAGGCGGAAAGACCGGCGCCAAGTCCCTGGCAGGGCTGTTCTTCACCCTGGCAGTGCTGTTCTTCCTGCTGATTCCCGGGTTAAAGAAGGGCTTTTCCACCCTGCCCACCATATTCCTTTGCTGCACCTACATTGCCGTCGTCACCCTCACCATTCTGGGAGGAATTCAGAAGAAAACCATCTGTGCCATGCTGGGAGCCATCTCCGGAACCCTGCTGGCAATGGTTTTTGGACTGGTTGCCCAATGGCTTTGCAAAATCGACGGTCTGCGAATGACGGATGTAGAGCCTCTTTTGCAGCTGCGGCAGGCCGGTTCCTCCATTGGAATCAAGGGACTGCTGGTGGGCGGCATTATGATCAGCACCCTGGGTGCCGTTCTGGATGTGACCATGGGGCTGTCCTCCTCCCTCTGCGAAGTCAGCAATGCCAATCCCAGCCTCTCCCGGAAGGAACTGTTCCGCTCCGGTATGAACATCGGAAGGGACATGGTAGGTACCATGACCAACACCCTGATTCTTGCCTTCTTGGGCAGCAGCTTTACCCTCATTTTGTATTTCTCCACATTGAACCTCTCCTTCCACCAGTTTATCAGTTCCTCCTTCTTCTCCATCGAACTGATCAGCGCCGTGGCAGGCAGCATCGGTGTGATACTGTCCATTCCCCTGACCGCTCTCATTTCCGCCTGTGCTTTCAAGCGCACAGAAAAGTAAATGAACACCGGCAGCAGCCCCTGCTTTCCAGGAACTGCTGCCGGTGTATTCTATTTCCATAGATTTTCCTTTTCCTGCCGGGACAGGGCCTTGATTTGCCGCTCCCGGGAAAGGGCCTGGGAGTGGGTCAGGTCGGTTTCCGTATACCGCAGGATAAAGGGTCCCCGGCCTCTGGTGTATTTGGCTCCCCGGGGCGTACCGTGCTGGGAAAGCCTTCTTTCCAAATCCCGGGCGATTCCTGTATAGAAGGTGCCGTCGGCACACTCAATCATATACAGCGTCCACCGGTCTTCCATAGCCACGCCTTTCAAAACTTTCTCGATTTTCTTGTCCTGCTGATTTTGAGGAATCGATCCAGCGCCTTATCCAGAAGCAGGAAGGTCACATTGCCCATCAGAAGCATGGCCACGAAAAACCAAAGTCCAAGCCCCATATACTCCTGTATCAGCTGCTCCATTCCCAGAAGATAAATGAGAATCAGGTAAGCAATGGCCACTACACACTGAAACAGCAGAAGCTTCCACAGCCAGGAAAGGGGCAGCCGGTCCAAGCTGGGTTTTACAATGGGATAATAGCCCAGCAGCAGAAACAGCATGGCCGATTCCTTATCCGGACCAACCAGCAGCCCCAATATGGCCACAGCCCCGAACCAAGCCCAGGTCAGCCGCTTGCCGCACATTCTCAGAACCACACATTCCAGGAACATACACAGCACCGGCAGGACGAAGGTGGCAATGGGGATCAGTCCGCCCAGCCCCTGGATCACCACCGCCATAGCCGCAAGGACACCCCCTACGGCAATGGCCTTTGCCTGGGTCATTTTCATTGCTCGCCGTGGTGCCGCAGCAAATCGTTCTTGATGTCCCAGAGCTTCTGGGACAGGTCCACATAGTAGTTGTGGGGGTTGTCAAAGCGCTTGACCTCGTCCCACAAAGTGTCCACCTGCTCCAGGCAATACTGCCGCACCTGCTGCAAATCCGGGCAATCATACACCAGCTCGCCGCCCTTAAAAATGGGAACCAGCAGCTCCCGGGCAGTGAAATTATAAACGGTTTTGGTCTTCCAGGTGGCTTCCGGGTCAAAGATTTCCATTTCTCCGGAATCATCTACGGTTTCGTCGTGCAGGCACATATAGTCCGCAATGGCCTTCCCGGTATCGTTGCCATAGAAGCGGTAGAGCTTCTTGAAGTGGGGGTTGGTAATCTTTCCGATATTTTCGGAAATCTTAATCTTGGGAACGATGGTGCCGTCGTCCTTCTCCACCGCCACCAGCTTATACACGCCGCCGAATACCGGCTCGCTCTTGGCGGTAATCAGCCGCTCACCTACGCCGAACATATCGATTTTTGCCCCCTGATGGAGCAGGTTCTCAATCAGGTACTCGTCCAAAGCATTGGATACGGAAATCTGGCACTCGGTCCAGCCCGCCTCATCCAGCATCTTCCGGGCCTTCCGGGACAGGTATGCCATGTCGCCGGAGTCCATACGGATGCCGCACTTGGTAATGCCCATGGGCTTGAGCACTTCGTTGAAGGCCCGGATGGCATTGGGCAAACCGGATTGCAGGGTGTTGTAGGTATCCACCAGGAGGGTGGCATTGTGGGGATAGAGCTGGCAGTAGGTCTTGAAGGCCTCGTACTCCGTGTCAAACATCTGCACCCAGGAGTGGGCCATGGTGCCTCCTGCCAGAACGCCGTAAAGCTGGTCGGAGATGGTACAGGCCGTGCCGTTGCAGCCGCCGATGTAGGCAGCTCTTGCACCCAGAATGGCCGCATCCGCACCCTGGGCCCGGCGGGAACCAAACTCCAGCACTGTCCGACCTTCCGCAGCCCGCACCACCCGGTTGGCCTTGGTGGCAATCAGGCTCTGATGGTTGATGGACAGCAGAATAAAGGTCTCCACCAGCTGAGCCTCAATGGCCGGGGCCCGAACAACCATAATGGGCTCCTTGGGAAAAATGGGTGTACCCTCCGGCACTGCCCAGATGTCGCCTGTGAAGCGGAAGTCTGCCAAGTACTCCAGGAATCCCTCGGAGAACAGGTTTCTGCTCCGAAGATAGGCAATATCCTCCGGGGCAAAGTGGAGGTTCTTGATATAATCGATGATCTGCTCCAGTCCTGCGGCAATGGCAAAGCCGCCGCCGTCGGGGCACTGACGGAAGAACACATCGAAGTAGCAAATCCGGTCTTTGAATCCATTTTCAAAATAACCGTTGCCCATGGTTAATTCGTAAAAATCGCAAAGCATGGTAAGATTCAGTTTTTCATTCGAGACCATTTGGCTCACCTCACTGTTTTATTGCCTTCATTATAATTCCCCCGCCAAAAAATAGCAATCTTTTTTTATTGACACCGGTTTTATTTTGGGCTATATTGAACATAGACAGGAGGATGGAATATGGAAATTACTGTTGGTTTGACCGGAGAAGCTTCCGCCCTGGTGGAGCGGGAGGATACCGCCCGGGAGGTGGGCTCCGGAAGTCTTTTGGTATACGCTACCCCCTGCATGGCTGCGCTGATGGAAGGCGCCGCCTGCGAAGCCCTGGCTCCGGTTTTGCCCCCGGAGAAAACCACTGTGGGCACAGAGCTGTCCATCCAGCATATCAGTGCCACTCCGGTTGGACTGGAAGTCCGGGCCGAAGCGGTGGTCACTCAGGTGGAAGGGAATGTGATTACCTTTCAGGTGACGGCTTTTGACGAGGCCGGAAAAATCGGAGAGGGTACCCACAAGCGTGCCCTGGTGGACACCCAGCGTTTTTTGGATAAGGTTTACGCCAAGCTGTAAAGGAGGTTCTCTATGGAAGATTATCGTGCCATGATTCGAAGTGTCTTTGAAATGGGCAGTATTCAGGATGCCCAGACCATGTTCGGGCTGTGTATCCGCAACGCCTTTCCCACCAATGACTTCCGCCGTCTGGAGCTGATTCGCTTCACCAAGGCAGACAAGTACATGGAGGGCAGGAGTCTGAACCATGTGTTTGAAATCCGGGCGGAGAAGCTCCGGGGCTCCGATGTGTGGAAGGTCCGCTGCCAGCGGGTAACCATGGGCACTTCCCCGGAAAAAATCGTGTATCTGGATTACTGGACATTGGGCTTTGTCCAGGGCTGAAGAAAAAGCAAATGCCGGAAGTCTTGAGACTTCCGGCATTTTAACATTTTAAGTGTTGCCGATGGTTTCCTGGAGCAGCTTCCGGGCCGCATCAAAGTCCGGCAGGATGACACTGTCTCCGTTGATGGTAGCAAACTGATACTCTCCATCCGCCGGAATCCGCTGGCTGATAATCTCCAGCTCCCCGGCAATGGGGGCCAGGGCTTTGGCCGCAGAGAGAATTTCCCCGTTGGTCATATCCGTCACCACCATGGGAATCAGGGCGTTGACCAGTCGCAGCAAGCTTGTTGCGTCCAGGGTAGTCGCCTTGGCAATCAGTGCCTCTATCACGGCTCTCTGGCGGCCGCTGCGGCTCAGGTCACCGGTGCCATCGGTGGTACGGTTCCGGGCATGGGCCAGGGCCGTAATGCCGTCCATGTGGTTCAGACCTTCCTGCACCTGGAAGCCCATGGACTGCATATGGGCAGCTTCCTTGGCGGTCAAGGTGATGTCCACGCCGCCCACTTGATCGATAACCTGGGGGAAGGAGTTGAAATTCACCTCAACGCCGTAGTCTACCACCACGCCGAAGTTCTCCCGCAGGGTTTCATACAGCATGGGGAATCCACCGCTCATATAAGATACATTGATTCGCTGCTGGGCATGACCGCTCTGTCCATACCCCGGAATAGGCATATACATATCCCGCAGGAAGGAGGTCATAACCAGGGTCTTTTTCTCTGTGTCGATGGTGCACAGAATCATGGAGTCGGAATGGCCCCGATAGGAGCCGTCGTTGTCCGTTCCCACCAGAAGGAGATTGATGACATGCTCTCCGTTGAGAATCTCGGGAGCAGTTTCAGGTGCCGTCACATCTTCTTCGTCATAAGTAGGCCCGGTAAAATCAGGATCATAGGGGTCCGTTTCCTTCAGAATGCTTTCAATTTGTTCAGAGGAAAGGGTCTCCTGCTGTTCGGGTCTGCGTATCCGTCCCAAAGTAACTTCCACATAAATGGTCACTGCCACCACAGCCGCAAGGATTACGGCCAGGACAATGCAAACCACAGTCAAAGCTACCCGCTTCTTGGATCTGGGCTTCTTGGCTTCACTCATTGCTTTCTCCTCCATATAAATGTTCAGTGTTGATCACTGTGGATTAAGAAACTCAATTTTCTCCAATGGTGTCCTGAAGCAGCTTCTGGTTGGCATCGAAGTCCGGCAGCAGCACAGACATACCGTCAATCATAGCCATCTGGTAGGTGCCATCCGCAGGAACCCGCTGGCTTACCAGTTCCAGCTCACTCATAATCGGTGCCAGGGTAGTGGCTGCGGAGATAATCTCCTGGTTGGACATATCGGTCACAACCATGGGAATCATGGCGTCCACCAGTCCCATCAGGCTGGTTACATCCAGAGTCGAAGCCTTTTCAAACAAGGCCTCCAGCACCGCTCTTTGGCGGCTGGTCCGGCTGAAATCGCCGTCATAGCCGGTGGTCCGGTTTCTGGCATGGGCCAAAGCCGTCACGCCGTCCATGTGATTCAGGCCTTCCTGCACATCGAAGCCCATCCCCCGCATATGCGCCGCTTCCGCAGCAGTCAGGGTAATGTCCACGCCGCCTACCCGGTCGATGACCTCGGTGAAGGAATTAAAGTTCACTTCCACGCCATAGTCCACAACCACGCCGAAATTTTCCCGAAGCGTATCATACAGCATGGGGAAACCGCCGACCATGTAGGCTACATTGATTCTCTGCTTTCCGTAACCGGGGATATTCAGGTACATATCCCGCAGGAAGGAGGTCATGGTCAGGGTCTTTTTCTCTGTATCGATGGTACAAAGAATCATGGAATCGGAGCGGCTTCTGTAAGAGCCGTCGTTATCCGTACCTACCAGAAGAATGTTCAGAACATGCTCTCCATTGATAATCTCCGGTGCCGTATCCGAGGGCACCGTCACATCATCCTTATTATAAGTAGGGCCGGTAAAGTCCGGGTCATGGGGATCCGTTGCGTTGATAAGTTCGTCCATTTCACTGGAAGACAGGGTGCTCTGCTGGTCGGAGCGGCGGATTCTGCCCAGTGTAACCTCCGCAAAAACCGTAGCTGCCACCAACACCACAAGAATAACTGACAGCACCACGCAAAGGGCAATCAACGCACCCTTGCCTTTTCTGCCGCTTTTTTTATTCTCTGAGTTCATAATTTTCTCAACTCCAATACAGGTTTTACAGTCTTATGCAAACTTAGCATAGTATAGCACAGCAAATTCCTGATTGCAACAGGTAACCACATTATTTTACGAATTATCCATATAAAATCCACTTTTCAATTATTTTTCAAGCAAATTTACATGGCGGTGAAAAAAACCTGCCTGCCGCATAGACGGCAGGCAGGGCTTTGGTTAAGAAATTATTTCTCAACAATTTCCAGAATTTCCATGGGACAGGCTTTGACGCAAATACCGCAGGCAATGCACTTGGAAGTGGGACCCTCCTTGGGGGCTACCATGACCTTCATGGGGCACACCTCCACACACTTACCGCAGGAGGTACACAGCTTCTTGTTGATCATGTAAACGCCGGTCTTGGGATTCTGGGTGATGGCACCAAACTCACAGGCCTTGGCACATTTTCCACACTGAATGCAGGTCATGGGCTTGACCGCATCGCCCTTCTGCACAATCTGGATGCAGGAAAGGTCCTGGTGGAATTCCTTGTAGAAAGCGTTGGAGCAGGCACGGACGCACTCCAGGCAAGCCATGCACTGGGCACCCTTTTTGACGGTAAGTTTCTTCATAAAAGAAAAATCCCCTTTTTCATTTATTTTTTCTTATTATACAGGATTTCCTCCAAAATAGCAATGGCAATTTTCCGCTTTCTGAAAAATTGTATCCGCCCCTTAAATTTTATTTTATCCTGGCTAAAGGTTAAATTTCCGGGAATAATAGGGACATTCCAGAATATTACGGGAGGTTAACATGAAACAAATCATTTCCGGGTTCCTGATTCTGGCTCTGGTGCTTACCCTGTGTGCCTGCAGCTTTGGCGGGACCGTCACCACCGACCCCACTTTGGATACCACCACACCTACCGGAAGTTCTTCCACCGAAGAGACTCCCACTACCCAGAATCAAAATTCTGTTCCCCCTTCCCAGCGCAGCAGAATGCTTCCTTACTGTATGAACTGAAAAAAGGCACAGTCTGCCAAAAGAGCAGACTGTGCCTTGTCTTACACAGTGCCGGTGGGAATGGTACAGGTACGGTCAGCGTCAAACCAATAACGCTGATCCACCCCATCGGGATAAGTACCTTCCAGAAGGCGGATTTGGGTGCAGCCCAGGTGCCGGAAATGGCTGATGGCGCACCCCAGCAGCTGGTCGGCATAGTACCGCCCTTCCATCTGAGGCAGCAGGGTGATTCCGGACACGATGCCCAGTTTTCCCTGGGGAGCCAGGGTCGCTACTGCACCTACCGGCTTGCCCCGGAGAATCCCCAGCATCACCCACTCACCCTGGGGAATGGACAATTCCTCCGGAAGGGCAGTCTCGGCGTCCAGGGGAACAAAATACAGGTTGGCCTCCTTCCGATTGTCGGTTTTCCGCCACCAGGCCTGCAAGGCAAAGGTGGAAAGCTCCTCCGGCAGGTGGGAATTGTCCCCCAGGTATTCATAGGAAAAGCTGCCGTTTTCATAGTGGAGAAGGGACACCCCCGTATTATCGCTGAGGGGTACCGCCTTGGGATCCCGTTGGAAGAAAAGCTCCATGAGCACCGCCTGAATGACGGAACCGTGGCTGAACACCGCCACCGTCTTTCCCGGGTTCTCCCCGGCAATCTCTTTCAGACCTTCCAGAAAGCGGCTGGTGCAAGCTTCAAAAGTTTCAGCTCCTGGCACCCACCAATGAACCGGGTCCCGGCTGAACTGTTTCATTCTCTCCCCGTGGTAGTTGTCCAGGTATCCATAGGGCAAATCCTCCCAGATACCCACACACCGCTCCCGGAACCGGGCATCCCGGTGAAGAGGCAGATTCTTGGGCACATAGATACTCTGGGCCGTCTGGCAGGTGCGCATCAGGTCGCTGGCATATACCGCATCCACCGGAATATCGGCAAACCGCTTCCGGAGGTATTCCACCTGCTCCAAACCTCTGGGGGTCAGCTGTCCGTTAAACCAGCCATGAAACCGGCGGAACACATTGCCTTCCGCCTCTGCATGGCGTACAAGATAAATCTTTGTCATAGTATGGTTACACTTCCTGTTAAGTTTCGTTGGATTCTCTCCACCGCCAGCGCCGCCTGCTCTGCATAGTCGTATCCGTCCGTCTGGGCGGCAATCCAGGCTTCCGTAATCCTGGTACCTGCCAGCACCGCCGCTCCGTGACCGTATTTGTCAAAGGCGGCAGCACACTTTTTGGCGCTGACATTGTTATAGTCATAGCTGTCCAGCAGGAAGAACATCTGGGGATACTTGCTCCGCAGGATGCGCAGACTCTCCCCTGCCCCCGGCGCCGCCACCAGGCCAATCCGGCTGTAACCCCAGCGCCCAACCAATTCCTGGGCAATGCGGTTGATCTTATCCGCAGCGGCCATATGCACCAGTCGTCCGCCGGTAAGCAGGTCCTGCAATTCCGGTGCAGATTTATTGCCGGTGCGTACCACCACCAACAAATCCCGGTTGGAGTCCTTCAACTTCTCCACATAAGGCCGTACCCCGTCCGTTCCCAGATAGGCACCGGTCACCAGGATATCAAAGGCCCAGGGGCACTGGGGTGCAAAGAAGGTATCTGCAAAATACGCCGCCTCCCGGGCTGACATCGCCTCCGGGGCCGTCAGGAGTACACAGTATCCCAGCCTTTTTGCCCGCTCCGTAAGTCTTGACAAGGCCAGAAGGCCCTCCGGTCCCTCCATGGCAAAGCCGGAAAAGGAAAAACGGACCCCGGGCACCATGCCTTTCAAACGCTCCAGCAGCTCCAGGGCAAAATGGAAATACCCTTCCAGGTAGCTTTTGGAATATTCCAGGACGCATTGGGGCAATTTCTCCCCACCTGGGACGAAATCCAGCACCAATGGCATTTTCCGCTTCCGAATTTTCTCTTGCAGCCGCTCCAATGACACAAAACCACCCCAATTCCCTTTTCTTTCATTATAACACAGACTTTTCCACATGAAAAGAGGCGGTTTGACCGCTTTGAGACTTTTTTGAGGGGCATACTAACCGGGAAGGGAGGGACAAACATGAGCACAAAAGGATTGGCTATCACCCTGGGCGTTGGCGCTGCGGCCGGTGCTGTGGCGATTTTGATGATGCCCAGAAACAACCCCACAAGACGTCTGGCTGCAAAGGCCGCCAACAAGGTAGAGGATGTGGCTTTTGCCGTCTCCGACAAGCTGAATCAGGAATTCGACCTCTAAGGACAAAATGCCGGCACATCACTTCGATGTGCCGGCACTTTTCAGGATTCCTGAATGTTCAGTCCCGATTCGCCCACAGAAACGTGGATGGCAGAAATGGGATGGTCAAAAGAATCGATGATTTTTTCGCTGATGGGGTCCTCCACCAGGCGCTGAATGGTGCGCTGGAGATTTCTGGCACCGTAGACCGTGGAGAAGGCCTCCTTTACCAGGTATTCCTTCACCGGCTCCTCCCAGTCAAAGGTCAGTCCCCGGGCGGAAAGGTTCTCCTGAAGGCCCCGGAGCATGATATCGGTGATTTCCAGGAAGTTCTCCTGGGTCAGGTGGTTGAAGGTGATAATCTCGTCCACCCGGTTCAAAAACTCCGGACGGAGGAATTCCTTCAATGCCGCCATAGTCTTATCCCGCACCTGCTCCTGGTCGGTTCGGCCGAAGCCCAGTCCCCCTACCCGGCCCTCAGAGCCGGCGTTGGAGGTCATGACGATGATGGCATTTTCAAAGTTCACCGTTCTTCCCTGAGCGTCGGTGATTCTGCCGTCATCCAGCACCTGCAAAAGGATGTTCAGCACATCGGGATGGGCCTTTTCAATCTCGTCGAACAGCACCACAGAGTAGGGCTTCCGGCGGATTTTCTCCGTCAGCTGACCTGCCTCGTCATAGCCTACATAGCCGGGAGGAGAGCCGATGAGCTTGGAGACCGTGTGCTTTTCCATATACTCGGACATATCCAGGCGAATCAGGGAATCCACCGAGTCAAACATATCGTAGGCCAGCTGCTTCACCAGTTCCGTTTTGCCCACGCCGGTGGGGCCCACGAAAATGAAGGACACAGGCTTCCGCTTGGGAGAGATGCCCACCCGGTTTCTGCGGATGGCCTTGGCCACGGCGTCCACCGCCTCGTCCTGGCCAATGATATGGGTTTTCAGCCGCTGGGCCAGGCCCTTCAGCTGGGTGTACTCCTGGGCTTTGATCTTGCTGGCGGGAATTTTCGTCCACAGCTCAATAATTCTTGCCAGGTTCTCCATGGTGACAGGGGGAGGTGGCAGCTGATCCAGCTTTTCAATCTCCGGGGCAATCTGGCACAGCTTGCTCCGAAGCAGAGCCAGGCGCTCATAGTTCTCCTCCTCTGTGTTCTCCGTCAGCATCCGCAGTTCCAGATCGTAATCGTCCCGCTCCTTTTTCAGCTCTGCCAGCCGGGAAATCTCCTTGCATTGCAGATTCACATCGGAACAGGCCTCGTCCAGCAGGTCAATGGCCTTGTCCGGCAGGAACCGGTCGGTGATATACCGCTCCGACAGCACCACGCACTGCCGGGCAATCTCCGGAGAGATAGAAACCCCGTGGAACTGGGCGTAGCTCTTGGCAATGCCCTGGAGAATCTGGCTGGCCTCCTCAATGGTAGGCTCCGCCACAGACACCGGCTGGAAACGCCGCTCCAGAGCCGCATCCTTTTCAATATACTTGCGGTATTCGTTGAAGGTGGTGGCGCCGATTACCTGAATCTCTCCCCGGGAGAGGGCAGGCTTGAGGATGTTGGCGGCGTTCATGGAGCCTTCCGCATCTCCTGCCCCCACCAGATTATGGACCTCATCAATGACCAGGATGATATTGCCGCAGGCCTTGATTTCTCCAATCAGGCTCTTCATCCGGCTTTCAAACTGGCCCCGGAACTGGGTACCGGCTACCAGAGCGGTCAGATCCAGCAGGAATACTTCCTTATCCCGGAGCTTATAGGGCACGTCCCCTGCGGCAATCCGCTGGGCCAGGCCCTCGGCAATGGCGGTTTTACCTACGCCGGGCTCACCGATCAGGCAGGGGTTGTTCTTCTGCCGGCGGTTGAGAATCTGAATCACCCGCTCCGTTTCCACATCCCGGCCGATGACCTTATCCAGCTTCCCTTCTCTGGCTCTGCCGGTCAAATCCATGCAGTAGCTGTCCAGGAACTTGTGCTTCTTGTTTTTGGATTTGGGGACTTCCTCCCCCTTCTCCTCCTTCTTTTTGGGAGCTTCCTGCTGGGCAGGGAGATTCTCCTTGCCGCCCCCCATGGAGCCAAAGAGCTGGTTCAGCATGGGGAAGGTAGCGGTGCGGCTGTCCTGCTCGTCCTCGTCGGACCCTTCCGAGCCCTCCATCTGACCGAACATATTGCTCATCTCGTCAGAGAGGTTGTCCAAATCCTCCTCGGAGAAGCCCATCTGCTTCACTGCCGCATCAATCTGGGGAATTCCCAGGCTTCTGGCACATTTGAGGCAATAGCCCTCATTCAATGCAACGCCGTTTTCCACCTTGGTGATGAAAACCACGGCGATATTCTTCTTACACTTGGTACACAATTTCGGCTGCATACTCACTCACTCCGTTTCTTCCGGAAAATTACTACCAGGTAGCATACCACACTTACGGATAAAAAGTTGGAACAATTTATGAATCTTCTCCCGGGCACTGGAAGCAGTCCACCCCATCGTCGTACCACAGATGGGTCATATACAGGCCTCCGGGAGGTACGGTGGGGCCGGCGGCGGTACGGTTGCCGGAGTCCAGAATCTTGCCGATTTGCTCCGGGGGGAATTTCCCTTCTGCCGCATACACCACAGTGCCTGCCATAGCTCTTGCCATATTATAGAGGAATCCGTTGGCGCACACCCGCAGATAGATAAGATTCCCCTGCCGCTCCACATTGTAATAGTACACCGTGCGGACGGTGGATTTTACATCCGTTCCCACAGAGCGTACTGCCGCAAAGTCGTGGGTACCCACAAACTGGTCCGCCGCCGCCTGCATGACTTTCTCATCCAGGTGCTTGGGGTAAAACCAGGCCCGGTTCACATAGAAGGGGTCCCGGACCCGGGAATTATAGATAATGTAAGTGTACTCCTTTTTGACACAGGAGCCGATGGCATTGAAGTTCTCGTTCACGTCAAAGGCCTTCGTCACCACAATATCCGGGGGCAGGTGGGTATTGAGGGCATAGGGAAGCCGCTCTGCCGGGATGGTGGAGCCGGTACGGAAATTGGCCACATAGCACTTGGCGTGTACCCCGGCGTCGGTACGGCCGCAGCCGGTGACATGAACCGGGTGGGAGACCACCATGGCGATGGCTTTTTCCAAAGTCTGCTGGACCGTTGCCAGGTTCTTTTGCATCTGCCAGCCGTGGTAGGCCGTTCCCTCATAGGTTAAAAACAGGGCAATGTTCCGCATAGGCACCTCACAGTCCGAAGCTGCGCAGCACAATGATTCCCGCCACCAGCACAGCGCCGGAGGCAAAAGCCACAAAGTCCCGCCGCTTGTAGTGCAGGGTCTTCATCTTGGTACGGCTTTCGCCCCCCTGGTAGCAGCGGCACTCCATAGCCGTAGCCAGCTCGTCAGCCCGGCGGAAGGCACCGATAAACAAGGGCACCAGAATGGGCACCAAAGCCTTCACCCGCTGCATGAGAGAGCCGGTTTCAAAGTCTGCACCTCTGGCTTTCTGGGCGGACATGATTTTGTCCGTCTCCTCAATCAGTGTGGGGATGAACCGCAGGGCAATGCACATCATCATGGACAGCTCATGCACCGGCAGGTGCAGCTTCTTCAGGGGCCCCAGGAGGGATTCCAAACCGTCCGTCAGGGCGATGGGGGATGTGGTGTAGGTGAGAAGGAACGTGCCCACAATCAGCATAAGAATCCGGCTCACCATGAATATCGCCTGCACCAGGCCCTCGGTGGTGATGTTCAGTCCCCAGAAAGACACCAGGACATTTTCACCGGGGGTCATAAACAGGTTCAGAATACCGGTGAAAACCAAAATGAAAATCAGGGGCTTCAGGCCTTTGACAATGGTTTTTAAGGGGATGGTGGTCATGTAAATCACCGTGCTGAGAAACACCAGCACAATGCCATAGGAAATCCAGCCATCTGCCGTAAACAGGGCGATGAAATAGATAATGAGAAACAGCAGTTTGGTTCTGGGGTCCAGGAGGTGGATGGGGGATTTTCCCGGGAAATACTGGCCCAGGGTGATGTCCTTAAGCATGGATAACCCCTCCCCTCAAGGCTGTCAGCTGGGCGACCGCCTGTTCATTGGTATACACCGGCTCCACCGGCAGACCCAGCTCCTTCAGTTTCAGAAACACCCGGGTAATCTCGGGAATGTCCAGACCCATATCCACCAGTTCCTGGGCCCGAGCAAAGACCTCCCGGGGAGTACCGTCCATGGCCAGGTGGGAGCCGTTCATCACCAGAAGCCGCTGGGTCAGGCGGGCAACATCCGTCATGGAGTGGCTGACCATCATAATGGTGGCGTTCTTCGCCTTCCGGTAAGCCTCAATATTGCCCAGCACCTCTGCCCGTCCCGAGGGGTCCAGGCCGGCGGTGGGCTCGTCCAGAATCAACACTTCCGGTTCCATGGCAATCACACCGGCGATCGCCACCCGGCGCTTCTGTCCGCCGGACAGTTCAAAGGGAGAGGCCTCCAGCTGCTCCGGGGTAAGCCCCACCAGCTCAGCCGTCTGCCGCACCCGGCGGTCCACCTCCTGCTCATCCAGGCCCATATTCTTGGGGCCGAAGGAGATGTCCTTATAAACCGTTTCTTCAAACAACTGGTATTCGGGATACTGAAATACCAGTCCCACCCGGAACCGGCTCTGCCGGGTGGTGGCCTTATCCGTCCAGATGTCCTTTCCGTCCAAAAGAACCGTGCCGGAGGTGGGGCGCAGCAGTCCGTTGAGATGCTGCATCAGGGTGGATTTGCCGGAACCGGTATGGCCGATGATTCCGATAAACTCTCCCCGCTCCACCGAAAAGGACACATCCTCCAGCGCCACATGCTCAAAAGGGGTTCCGGCGCTGTATACATGGCGTAAATTCTTTACCTCTATAATCGGTGCCAAATTCAATCCTCCTGCCCTCAGGTTCTCAAAGTATCATAAATGGCCTGGGCACATTCCTCTGCATCCAGGCAGTCCAGCGGCAGCCGGAAGCCCTGGTGGTTCAGGTCATTGCACAGCTCCACCGTCTCCGGGGCAGCCAGTCCAATTCCGTGCAAAACTTCTACCTGGGAGAAAACCTCCTTGGGGGTGCCGTCCAGGGCCACCTGACCCTTGTGGAGCACCACCACCCGCTGAGCCATGGCTGCCTCGTCCATATGGTGGGTAATGAGCACCACGGTGATGCCCTTCTCCCGGTTCAGACGGCTGACGGTCTGCATAACCTCCCGCCGACCCTTGGGGTCCAGCATGGCGGTGGGCTCGTCCAACACAATGAACTTGGGCTCCATGGCAATCACGCCGGCGATGGCCACCCGCTGCTTCTGTCCGCCGGACAAAAGGTGGGGGGCGTGCTCCCGGTACTGGTACATATCCACCTGTTTCAGAGCCTCATCCACCCGCTTGCGGATCATGGGGCTGGCAATGCCCAGATTTTCCGGGCCGAAGGCCACATCCTCCTCCACCACATTGGCAACAATCTGGTTATCCGGGTTCTGGAAAACCATGCCCACCTTCCGGCGGATGGGGATGATTCTGTCCTCCTGGGCGGTGTCCATGCCGCACACATACACCTTGCCCCCGCTGGGAAGCAAAATGGCATTGAAGTGCTTGGCCAGGGTGGATTTTCCGCAGCCGTTGCTGCCCAAAATTGCCACAAAGGAGCCTTCCTCTATAGAAATGTTCAAGTCCTCAAATACGGCAACGCCGGGCGTGTTGTCCACGCCCGGATACTGATATGCCAGATGTTCTGTCTGTATTCCTGTATTCATACATACTTCTCCCGTCAAGGTGTCCATCTGCCGGTGGCGCCGCAGGGCAGCACCAGGCCCGAAGCCGTTACCGGCAGGCCCAGCTCCCCTACCGCCGTGCTTCCTCCGTGGTCCTTTCCGAATACCACGTTGGAGGCATACCCTACCGCCGACGGAGCAAGGCCCGTGGTGTAGGAATTGATAATCACAAACAAGGGGTTATCCGTCAGCAGCTTGGCCGTTTCCAGAAGGAAGGGATAGAAGCTGGTTTCCATTTTCCAGATTTCGCCGCTGGGTCCCCGGCCATAGCTGGGAGGATCCATAATAATGCCGTCGTACCGGCGGCCCCGGCGGATCTCCCGCTGGATGAACTTGCCGCAGTCATCCACAATCCAGTGAATGGGCTTGTCTCCCAGGCCGGAAGCCTGGGCATTTTCCTTGGCCCAGGCTACCATGCCCTTGGCGGCATCCACATGGTACACCTCTGCTCCGCCTGCCGCCGCCGCCAAAGTGGCACCGCCGGAGTAGGCAAAGAGGTTCAGCACCCGCACCGGTCTTCCGGCACCGGCCACCGTCTCCCGGATAAAATCCCAGTTGGCAGCCTGCTCCGGAAACACACCGGTATGCTTGAAATTCATGGGCTTCACATGGAAGGTCAGATAGTCCTTGTAGCGAATCTGCCACCGGTCCGGCAGGCTATGCTCCGACCAATGGCCGCCTCCCGTGGAGGAGCGCAGGTACCGGGCATCGTATTTTTTCCAGGCCGGGTGGCTGTGAGGGGTATTCCATATTACCTGGGGATCGGGGCGAACCAGGACATATTTGCCCCAGCGCTCCAGTCGCTCTCCCTGGGAGGTGTCCAGGACTTCAAAGTCCTTCCACCCGTCAGAAATCCAAATCATCTCTCTACCTCTCTTTTTTCTTTACCAGTCCAGCCAGGGGAACAAACCATCCGTAACACCCGGGGTGGTTGGCTCAGTGGGATCCGTGGGATCCGTAGGATCTGTAGGCTTCTGGGACTGCTGGTATTTCTCCCAGGCCTCTTTGGTGTGCACCGGGCAGACCATATAGGGCGCATCCACATCCTGCTGCAGGTCGCCATGAATACCCTTGAACACACCGTCCGAACCGTTTTCATTTACCAGGTACACAAATTCGTCCTGCTCGTAAATATCCGACAGATTGTAAGGCCCGGCTTTTGCAATCTCGTCCAGTTCTCCCTGGGTCATCTTCACCAGGGCAGACTCCCTGAACTTGATACTGGCATCCTCCTCTGCAAACAGGTGGCAGTACTCCGTGGCTACGCCGCCGCCGGAGCAGTACTCCACATTTGTGTGCTTGTCACAGTAGCCGTTGGGAATATCCTCGGGATAAACCAGGGCGGACTGGACACAGGAGAAGCTCTCGCCGTTCAGGCCGTTGCGGATATCATTCCGGCAGGCATCCGTTGCCAGCTTGCCGGAGTAGATGCACACACTCACCGATACCATCTTGCTGGAATCATACAGGGAAACATCTTCCTTCCCTTCATGCAGGGGCGTCATTACCCGATTAAACAGGTAAGCCGAAGGATTGTGTACCCCGCTGCTGGTCACATAGATATCCTCCGGGGAATCGTAGCCGCACCATACGGCTGCCGTGTAGTAGTTGGTGAAACCGCAGTACCAACGGTCCTTGTCATCGGCTGTGGTACCGGTCTTACCTGCTGTGGACATTCCGGAAATCTTAGCCTCATAGCCGGTACCGGAACTGGTAGCCCAACTCAGGCAGTAATTCATATAGTTAACTGTCTTTTCGCTGAGAATCTGCTCCGACTCTTGGGTATTGTCCAGCACCAGCTTGCCGTTGCTGTCGTATACCTTGGTGAAGGTTCTGCCCTCCCGGTACTCGCCATTGTTGGCAAAGGTGGCAAAGGCGGAGGCCATATCCCGCACCTTTACACCGAAGGTCTGGGCACCCATGGCCAGAGGTGCAAAGCCATTGTCGGAATACACCGTACCATTCGAACCGGTATAGCTGTCCACCAGGGAGGACAGGTGGAACTTTTCCTTGGCAAACTGATAGCTGTAGGTGGTGCCAATCATATCCAGGGTATTGGCTGCGATTGCGTTGACGGAGGAAACCACGCCATTGTAAATGGTTCTGGCATAATCGTACCGCCGGACATCGTTCAGAGGCCAGGCGCCGCTGTCATAGTTCAGGGGCAGGTCCTTTACCACCGTGGCTGGGGTAATGGTGCCCAACTCAAAGGCCGGTGCATAAATGGACAGAGGCTTAATGGAAGAACCGGACTGGAGCTTTGCATCGGTTGCCCGGTTAAAGTCGTCAAAGCCCTTGTCGTCTCCCACGCCGCCGGCAAGACCCACAATGTTGCCGGTGCTGTTGTCAATAATCACGATGGCAGACTGGAGCTGCTGGCCGCTTCGGGTGTCGGGAATCTGGGTCAGATCCTCATAGATGGCGTCAATCTGATTCTGCACTTCCATATCAATGGTAGCGTAGATATTATAGCCGCCTCTGCGGATTTGCTGCATATACAGCTTCTGGGTATTGTCGTTCCAGACCACCCCATCCTGCTCCGCCAGGGCCTTGGCCACATCCTCCAGCAGGGTATCCACAAACCAGGAGTACACCTCCTCGGAGCTGTCCTTATCCACCTGAATCTCCGTATTGCACTGGGGGCAGTAGTACTTGTCCCCCTCCTGCACCAGGGTACCCACAATGTTCTGGTAGCCGCAGCTTTCATTGGGGCAGGTAGCCAGGGTGTCCTCCAGGGAGATGCCGTTTTTCAGCACCAGCTCCTGATTCCAGGCCTCGTCAAACTCCTCCTGGGTGATCCAGCCCTGCTCCAGCATCTGCTCCAGAACCAGCTCCTGACGGCTGCGGTTACGCTCCATGCCGGTCATCATCTTGCCCTGGTACATGAATTCCTCGCCATAGGGGTCAAACAAAGAGGGGTTGTTGGTAATGCTGATGAGGCTGGCGCACTCTGCCAGGGTCAGCATTTCCAGCTCCTTGCCGAAGTAGGCCTCCGCAGCACTGCGGACGCCATAGCACATCTGACCCATGTAGATGGTATTGAGGTACTCCTCCATAATCTGCTCTTTGCTGTACTGCCGCTCCATCTGGATGGCACGGAAAATCTCAATTACTTTCCGCTGCACCGTCACATCATTGGCAGAGTCATCGCCCTCCAGCAGCAGCACATTCTTTACCAGCTGCTGGGTAATGCTGGAGCCGCCCACAGAGGAGTCGCCGAAGAACATTCTGGTGCAGGCCTTGATGGTGGTAAACCAGTCCACACCCTGGTGCTCGTAAAAACGCCGGTCCTCAATGGCAACAGCGGCGTAAATCAGATCCTCGGGAATCTGGTCGTAGGTGGCCCATTCCCGGTTTGCCTCTGCGTAAATTTTCTGCAGAAGCTGAATCTGCCCATCCTCGTCCAGATACCAGACCTTGGATGTCATATCCAGATCGCTGTCTTCAATATCCATACCCGCATTGGGCAGGATGTCCTCCTCCAGGTAGTCACCCAGGGTGGTGGCAAACACAAACATACACACCACACCCACAAGCAGAACCGTGGCTGCCGCTCCAAGGGCAATCTTGAAGCCCGCAAAGACGATGCGCCAGGTAGTATACAGGGCTTTTATGGCCCAATGGGGATTCCAATCCTGGGGATTTTTATCTTCTTTTGACCAGAATTTCCAATTCATGCTTATAGACCTCCATTTCGGCGGCCCTTGCCGCCGGGGTAAGAATTATGCTCATTTTGGCATATAGGCATACCATAAGTCATAGTATTATATCACAGCTGCCCTCAAAACGAAAGAACATTTTTTAAATAAATCGTGAAAAATAGAAAATCCAATCAGGTCTTTCTTTTTTCTTTCACTCTTGATTTTTTCCCGGTCTCCGGGTACAATATAGCCAGAAAGAGTTCTGGAGGCGTTTTCTATGGCAGATACTTTTGGCTCCGATTTCATGACCATTGTGGATGAGGACGGCACCGAATACGAATTGGAAGTTCTCTCCACCCTGGATTACAACGGCATGACTTATTTGGCTGTCATACCGGCGGACGATCAGGAGGATGCGCAGGCTGAAGTTTCCATCCTGAAATCCGTGGAGGAAGACGGAGAGCCTTTGCTGTGTGCCATAGAGGACGAGCAGGAACTGGAAACCGTATACGGCCTGATTATGGATCAGCTGTATCAGGACGAGGACGAGGAATAAAAAGCCTCCTGCTTGGTGCGTGGCGTGTCCTTTTGGACCCACATTTTTTAATCGGGATGTTAGACTTCCCCTTCGTATTGCAGACCTCCCGCCTGCGCTTTGACGTCAGGTGGACGCTGGGAGCAGAGCAGATTGGGAGCGGCAACCCACCTGCCATTTCGTGCAGGTCATAATTGGATGCGTACGGCCAAAGCGGGTAATGGCTGGCAGAGTTTCGGCTCTGCCAGCCATTCTTTTTTTATCCCAACCGCCCTGTCTGCCAGACAGTACATACCACTCATTCACTTTTTCGTCAATCTGTGAGAATTCCCACTTGAAATACTCCTCTTTATCGTTTATAATAGCACGGTCTATAACTGCGGCAAACCGCAGTACCACTTCGCAAAATGAGAGGAATTGATAACATGAGCGCATCCAGCAAGAAAAAGCTCCGCAAGGAGCAGGAGTCCGCTATGCTTACGGAAAAGCAGCAGCAGGAACAAAAGGAACGGAAAAAACTGAAAGGATACACCATTGCTTTTGTAGCCCTGATTGCGGTCATCGCCTGCGTTGCCATTTTCAGCCTGGTCAGCGGCGTGGTAAACCGCTCCGGCATTCTCCAGAAGAACACCGTTGCCGCTACCGTCGGGGATCATGAGCTGAACACCGTGGAATTCAGCTATTACTATACTGATGTGATCAACAGCACCTTCAGCCAGTGGAACTCCTCCAGCAACAACAATCTGGAGCTGTACGCCCAGCTGATGGGTCTGGATCTGAGCAAGCCCTATGACAAGCAGGTCTACAATCAGGAAACCGGGGAAACCTGGGCCGACTACTTCCTGAATGCCGCCCTTTCCAATGCCGCCAGCGACTACGCTTTGGCAGACAAGGCCAATGCAGAAGGTCATACGCTGACTGAGGGTGAGCAGACCGCTCTGGAAAACCAGATTCAGACGCAGAGCTTCTACGCTCAGATCTACGGCTATGACTCTTTGGACAAGTATCTGGCCGCTGTCTACGGCTACGGTGCCGACGAGGCCTCTTACAGAGCTTTCGCTACCAACAATGCCCTGGCCGCTTCCTACTACACCGCCCATCAGGACAGCCTGACCTACGAGGATGCCGACCTGCGGGCTTACGAGAAGGACCATGCCCTGGATTTCAACTCCTATTCCTACCACGCCTATGCCGTTTATCTGAGCAACTATGAGGATAAGGATAAGGCTGCGGAATTGGCAGAGGCAGATGCCAAGAAGCTGGCTGAAGCCACCTCTGTGGAAGAACTGGACAAGGCAATCGCCGCTCTGGAAAACAAAGAAGAAAATGTTACCTCCACCGCTTACGAAAACGTTCTTTACACCAATGTAAGCACCTACGCCCAGGAATGGCTCTCTGATCCGGACCGTCAGGAAGGCGACATCACCTACCTGCCCATGGAGACCACCTCCAAGGACGAGGACGGCAACGAAACCAAGACCCTTACCGGATACTATGTGGTTCGTTTTGAGTCCAGCACCGAAAACAAGGAGCCTCTGGCCAATGTACGGCACATTCTGGTGAAGTTTGAGGGCGGCACCACCGAAAATGGCGAGACTGTCTACTCCGACGAGGAGAAGGCCACTGCCAAGCAGGAAGCCGAGAAGCTGCTGCAGGAGTGGAAAGACGGCGAGGCCACCGAGGAGAGCTTTGCCCAGCTGGCCAAGGAGAACACCGATGATACCAGCTCCAAGGAGAACGGCGGTCTGATTGAGGACATTTACCCCGGTGCCAACTATGTGAAGAACTTCCTGAACTGGTCCATCGACCCGGAGCGGAAGGCCGGTGACACCGGTATTGTGGAGTCCGAGTACGGCTACCATGTGATGTACTACGTGGGTGACGACGAGATGACCTACCGGGATTACATGATTGAAAACACCCTCCGCGCTGACGACATGGAGGAGTGGTACACTGAGATTGTGGAGGCTATGCCCAAGAGCCTGAAGAACACCTCCCGTCTGAACATGGAATACAACGGATAAACAGCCGGCGGCGCACCAAGGTGCGCCGCCGCTTTTGTGTATAAAAATACCTCTCCGGGAAAAAATTTCCGGGGAGGTGTTTTTTATGGAGCGTTCCCATGTGTTTCGTCTGATTTTTGCCGGATTCTGCGCCGGGGCTGTCAACGGACTTCTGGGGGCCGGGGGCGGCATGATTCTGGTGCCTTTGCTGATTGTTCTGTGCCGGCTGCCGGAGGAGGAGGTTTTCCCCACCTCCATTGCCATCATGCTGCCGGTCTGCCTGGTATCCCTGCTGTGGGGCAGCCCTTCCTGGCCTTCCCGGCAGCTGCTGCTTCCCTGTCTTGCAGGCAGTGCCCTGGGAGGCCTGATTGCCGGAAAAATCAAAATTCCCACCATATGGCTCCACCGCCTTCTGGGAATCTTTATTCTTTGGGGAGGAATCCGACAGCTATGTGGATAAATTTTCTTGTTTGCACCCTACTGGGGTATCTCTCCGGCCTGGGTGTGGGCGGGGGAAGCCTTCTCATGCTCTGGCTGACCCAATGGCAGGCCCTTCCCTACCCCACAGCCAGAACCATGAACCTTCTGTTTTTCCTGCCCAGCAGTCTGATTGCCTCCTGCTGCAACCTCAAAAAGCACCGCCTTTCCCTGCCCCGGGCATTCCCGGGAATCGCCGCCGGGTGTATGGCAGCCATTTTATTTTCCCTGTGGGGGCAGAATCTGGATAGTGTGCTCCTGGGTAAGTTTTTTGGAGGATTGCTCCTGATAATCGGGGTGCATGAGCTGTTTTACCGTCCCCGGAAAGCCAGATAGCCCTCCAGAATCAAGGAAGCAGCCACAGCATCCACCGTGTCCTTCCGCTTTTTCCCGTGGTAGTTATGTTGGGACAGGATGTTGTGGGCTTCCACGGTGGTACGCCGCTCATCCCACAGAGCCACAGGCAAGCCTGTGGTCTCCTCCAGCCGCTGGGCAAATTCCCGGCACAGCTGAGCTCTGGCACCTTCCGTGCCGTCCATATTTTTGGGCAGTCCCACCACAAACTGGGTAACCTCCCGCTCCTTTGCCAGCCGGGCAAGCTCCTCCAGGGTCTTGTCCTGGTTCCGGCTGTGAATCACCGTTGTGAAGCCCACAATGGAGCAAAGCAGGTCGGAAACTGCCACGCCGGTACGGGCATCCCCATAGTCAACCGCCATAATTCTCATTTCTTTTCGCCTCCCTGTGTTTTTCCCCCATTATAACCGAAAAAAAGGAAAAAAGAAAGGAAAATTCTTGTTGACTTTGGGAGCCCCCCATGATAGAATGATTTTACCTGTGAAAAGGGCTTTTTTTGTGCGCCTTTTTCAGCCCCGGAGCGGCAGTTGTAGTGGCCGCTTCCTAAATTTTTCCATAGCCGGGGTGATACAGGGAGGCAATAT
>DVFK01000082.1 GCA_018713285.1 Candidatus Faecousia excrementigallinarum | reverse complement strand
CTTGAAAGGGATGCCTGATTTCTGATATTCGAGTATTGCACATCGAGATGATAGCACCTTTCCATTCAATCCCGCAGCTGGAAATATAGGTTATTTTATGTAGCCATATCGCTACAAGCAGCCAACTTATTCGCCCATTCTGCTCCTGTGGTTTTGTGTCTTTCCAAAACTGTACTCAAAATGAACTCACGCCACGTTTCTGCCTGTTCACACCGTATAACCTGCCTTTTATCACAAGGTTATTCTCGGGAAAACTGCCATATCTCCACTTGAGAACGTTCCGGAATGGAAGGGGCAGCACCCAGGCGGGACACGGCAATGGCAGAGGCTCGGGCGGCCATGTCCAATGCCTGCTCCACCGGCTTCCCTGCGGAAACCTCCGCCACAAAGTAGCCGGTAAAGGTATCACCTGCGGCGGTGGTGTCCACCACCGGCACCCGGTAGGCCTTCTGGAACACCGTACCCTCCTGACCGATGTAAAGAGAGCCCGCCTCTCCCAGGGTCAGTACCACCGATGCACCGGGGAATTTCCTGTGCAAATGGTCGGCAAGCACTGTTCCATCCCCCTTGGCACCTGTCAGTGACTGAGCCTCTCCCTGATTCAAAAGGAAATAATGGATTTTGTCCAGAGAAATCTCCCGGATTTTTTCATCCATGGGAGACGGGTTCAGCACGATGGTCATGCCCTTTTCATAGGCCAGATCCACAATATAGGGAATCTGGGAAATCTCATTTTGCAGCACCAGCCAGTCTCCGGCGGAGAAGCCCTCCAGAACCTCCCGGACAAATTCCTTCGTGACCATCCGATTGGCTCCTCCATAAAGGAGGATACAGTTGTCCCCGGTGGCATCCCGCTGGATGATGGCGTTGCCGGTGGGGGTATCCGGCAGGCACCGCACCAGCTCATCATGGACACCGGCACTTAAAAGCATTTCCCGGAGGATTCCCCCGTCCTGACCCACCAGTCCTGCGTGGTATACCGGGGCACCGGCCTTACTCAGGGCAACAGACTGGTTCAGACCCTTGCCACCGCAGAAAATTCTCATTTCCCGGGAGGCTATGGTCTCCCCTTTTCGGACAAAATGCTCCACATCATACACGTAATCCAGGTTCAGTGACCCGAAATTCAAAATTTTCATGGTGTTTTTCACTCCCAAAAATCACCCCAGCCTTCAGGATTCCTCCCGGGCTCCCCAGGCCAATGCCCGGCGAAATGCCCCGTCCAGCGGTCTTACCAGGAAGAAAATCCCCGCCGGGAAGTAAAGAAAGTACCCATAGGGCAAAAGCCAGGTACACACCAGGCCAAACCCCACCACCAATATGACCACAACCGTGGTAAGCAGGTTGGCGAGGGCCAGGCGCACGCCGTTCATCAGGGTCCTGCCCGGGCTGTTCTCAAAGGCGCCTTGCAGCGCGAAGGCATAGGTGGAAGCGGCGATCCACACCGGCACGGAAATTCCAATCATGACCCGCACCGCTGCCGGCAAGGCCGCCCCTGCCTGAAACAAAGCGTAAACATTGCCCCCAATGACCGCCAGGGGTATGAGCAAAAGCACCCAAAGAACGGTGGCTTTTTTGAAGTTCTCCCGGATTGCCCGGAAGTACGCCGGCACATCGCAGCCGCAGCGCTGCCGCATCCAGCTTCTGGCCACCTGGTGCAAAGCCGCCGTGGCAGCCCCGGCCGGTATGACCAAAATTACGCACAGTCCCCACAGGATGGAAATCAGCAGCCCATCCAGCGCAAACGCCAGCCAGCGGCCGGAAGGGGAATTGGGGGCAAACAGGCGCGTCATGCTTTGCTCTCCTCCAGCTTTTCCTCGTTGCTTTGGAGCCATCTGTCCCAAATCCGCTTCATATGCCGCTCCACCGCCTGCATGGCCGCGGGGGCGTCTCTGCGGCAGATGGCATCCACAATGTCCAGATGTTCCCGCATGACCTGACTCTGGTGCCGGGAACGGTTCAGGTTGGTATCCCGGATCTCCCGGATTTCCCCGAAATAGGAATCCACGATTCCCATAAAGATGGTGTTTTCCGAAAGCTCCACCAGACGATAGTGGAAGTAATAGTCCAGGTCGTCCTGCCCCTCTATCTGCTTGTTCCGCAGAACAATGTCCCGCAGTTCTTCTATCTCCTCATCTGTGGCCCGCTGAATCACCAGATCCGCCGCCTTTTGCTCAATGGCGGAACGCATTTCCATGATACTGCGGTAAGAAGATGCCTTGATGGTGCGCAAAGTGGTTTCCATGATTCCACTCTCTCCCGTTTTCACAGGAAGGATGTAGGTGCCGTCCTTGGGCTTCCGGCTGATGACCCCCTGGGCCTTCAACTGGGCCAGGCCTTCCCGGAGCACGCCCCGGCTGATTCCCAGCTGCTTGGCAAAATCCGGCTCGCTGGGCAGCTTGTCTCCTTCCCGGAGCTGTCCGCTTTCAATCATCTGCATGATCTGTTCTGCCACCTGCTCCGAACGGCACTTGCTTTCCAATGGATGAAAATTCTTCACTTTGTTCCCTCCTTACTACAAATTTCCCATTTTTTACCATAGAAATATTATAAGCGAACCTACAGGGATTCGCAAGCTTTTTCTGCGCAGCATCGGGAGAAACTGCGCAGAAAAGTTCGCTTTTTATTAACCTACCGTCACCTGCAGATACTTGCTGCGGATGGTAAGATTGCCACCTTCGGGGAACAGAGGGATTCTGTCCTCCTTCACGATGCTGCCGTCGTCCACCGTTTCAAACACGGTTTCCCCGTCAATCTTCAGCACGATGGTGACCTCTGTGTCGTCCTCGTTGTTGGTCAGGGAGAACTCAATCTCATGCTCCTGGCCGTCTGCCACATTCCAGTCAATGAAGCCGAAGGCATCGTCATGACCGGCCCGGCCGATGGCTACCTGCTTCATATCGCCCCAGGCGGTCAGGCTGTAGCCGGTCTGTCCATCCTCCCAGCCGGGGGCCAGCAGGCTGGAACGGGCCAGAATCATCAGCTCTGAATCCCACCAGGTTCCTTCTTCCTCGGACAAATCCGTGGGAATGTTCTCCAGCTTCAGGGTGAAGCGATAGGTGACATTTTTGGCTTCCTCTTTCAGCATCAGGGTGGAGAAATCTCCCATGTAGCCGTTGTCGAAAAGGATGTGGTCATCTTCCACATACACATCGCCGCCGTCATCCTCCCACACATCCTGGGAGAAGTAGTCGGAGAGCACAATGGTCTTGGTTTCATTGCTGTCTGCCTCAGGCTCGGTGGTTTCGGGAGCCTGGGTGGTTTCCGTGGGCTGGGTAGCCTCCGTGGTGGGCTGGGTGGTAGTCTGGGTGGGCTGCTGGGAGCCGCAGGCGGAAAGGAGCAGTGCGGCCAGCAATGCGGTTGCCATGGCAAGTGTCATTTTCTTTTTCATGTTTTATTCCTCCTGTTTATTATAATTCCCGGTTGGGAATTAGCTTCTCATATTCGCCTGTTTCTCTTACATGCAAATCCCGGAAGGCACCTGTCCCCGGGCATTCCTGGGCAAAGCCCACCATGCCGTAAGGACTGATGGTTTCCACAGCCTGGGAAAGCACCAATTCTCCGTCCACCAACAGGGTTATGCAGTTTCCTTCTGCCGCCACCGTCACATGGTAGCTTCTGCCCGCCTCCCAGGGGAAGTCCACAAGCGTTTCCTCTGTGTCCCCATGGTTATGGCACCGCAGTCCAACCTTCCCCGGCGCCAGGAATCCGGCGGCGGTGTACCGACAGGCTCCTGCTGCCCGGAGCATCAGACAGCTGCCTTCCGCTGCCAGAATGTCCGTGGAGAGGGTCACATCCCCGGTGTAATAATTTCCGGTGTAGGCCTGGGCGGGAACCTCCGTCCGGCAGTGGAGCCACCCGGCCTGGGCAGACCACTTGCCCTCGTTCAGGGAGAAGGGTGTCTGCTGCAAAAATTCCTCCCGGCACAAAAGGGTGGAGATGCTGTACTCCGGCTTGCCTGTGACCGTCAGTTCCTGCAAATGAAGCACTGCCATGACCCGCCCGGCGGTGCCTGCCGCCGCTTCCACATGGAAGCCCAGCTGGCTGATGCAGTCCCCCCAGGTATGGGGAATCCGGAACCGGAGCTGGGTTTTCTTGCCGTGCTCCAACACCACCGGCTGTCCCTCCAGCCGTTCCTTCCGAACCGCCGTCAGCACATAGGGTCGCACCACAATCTCCCCCTCCAGAATCATCTCCGGAGTCAGGGTTACGGTCAGGGTCTGGCCGGAGTAGACCGTGGGGGAAAACACCGGCTTATACCGCTCATCGTCAAAATCCTCCCGGCGGTAGAAGGGCTTATAGTACACATCGCAACTGTCCTCCGGCAAAATCCGGTCCACAATCACCCCCAGCCCTTCCGGCTCAGGCTTCAGGGCATACCGCAATGTATTGCTCAGCCGCAGGCCGTGGGTAGAGCCGGGGAGGGCAAAGTCCATCAGCAGCTCTCCCCCTCTGGGCAGCCGCACCTGCCCGTCCGGATCCAGGCCCCGGGTAATCCGGCTGACCTGGTAAAGGAACTTGGCGTAGGTGGGTACATCCAGAATGTTCAGGTACCCGGAAATACCGGACAGCACAATAAAGTCGTTGATGGGCTCCCGGTAGTGGGCAGGGATTCCCCCAAGGCCCTGGTACACACCCAGGATGGTACCCACATTGCCTGCGTTGCAGTCCGTATCCCAGCCGCACATGGTGGCAATCTCCACCGTCCGGGACAAATCCCCTTCGCCGTAGAGCATAGCCAGCACGCACACGCCGGCGTTGGGAATGATGTGGCACACCCCGGGGTACTTGTCATAGCCCCAGTTCTCTATCAGGTAGGTCATGCACTTCCGGTAATCCTCCGGATTCTCCCGGTAAAAATCCCAGACAGCCCGGACGACCTGGGCATAGGTGCTGTCCTGGGGAATTTCTTTCAGTCCGGCTTCCAGAATTTCGCCCACGCTTTTTGCCTCATAGGCCGAAGCAATGCACGCTGCAATAAAGGCCGCGCCGTACAGCCCGTTTCCGTCATGGGACACGCTGGCGGCGGTCCTGGCCAGCTCGGCAGCCCTGTGGGGGTCACCCAGGGCAATCAGCCCCCAGGTGTCAATGAAAATCTGACCGCCAATCTGCTCCGCCAGCACAATGCCGTTCTGGGCAATGCTCCCCGACTGGGGAGCCGGGATGCCCCGCTTCAGATTCAGGTAGGCGGTATGCTCCGTAGAGACACCCTCGCCGCCCCACCAGTAAAGGCCGATGCCGTTTCTGGCATAGTTCAGCCACGCCTCCCCCACAGCCTGGGGAGTGAGGGGCTTATGCAGGCCGTTGTCCAGGTATCCCCGCAGGAAGTACACAGGGCCGTTCACATCGTCATCGGCAGCAAAGTTCTTGTAGTTCTTCACATAGCCCCGGATGTCCCCATAGTACTTTGCAATCCGTTCAAAATCCCAGGCGGCGGGCTCCACAGGAGCCCCCAGCCGGATGCCGATGTTCATTCCCAGAAAACCGGCATAAATCCGCTCCAGCATATCTTTCATAGCCACAGCCTCAGCAAATCAGGTCTGCCAGATCCTTTGCCACCTGGCGGATGGTCAGGCCCTTGGTAAACTGGAGGCAGGTGCCGGAGGGGTAGCCAGTCCGCTCAATCCATCCCTCGGGGATGGCAGAAGCGCCCAGCTGAGCACCCCGCAGAGCCCCGATGATGGCGCCGATGGTGTCCGCATCGCGGCCGAAGTTGGCAGCCAGGATAATGCCCTTCCGGAAGTCGCCCTTGCTCAGCAGGAACAGGGCAAAGGCCTGGGGAATGGCCTCCTCCACCGCCGCTTTGTACCGGGTGCAGTAATCGTCATGCAGCGCCATCCAGGCACCGCAGAAATCCGTCTGTGCCTGCTTCACCAGCTCCAGCATATGCACCATGTTGTCATACAGCCAGCTGTCCTTGGGAATACAGTCCATGGCGGCCTGCACAATCTCCTCATCGGTGCCGCTGACCATAGCCGTGGCCACAGCCGCCGCCACCGCCTGGGCAGCCCATACGCCGCTGCGGTAGTGGCTCACCTCCGCATCCCGCTTTGCCAGCTCCTTTGCCCGCTCCACATCACCGGCGCAGACAATGCCCACAGGGGAAATCCGCATGCAGGCGCCGTCGCTGAAGGAGTAGACGCAACGCTTGCCCGATTCGGGAGGCATAATCCCCCGCTTCAGATTCTCCGCCGCCTCGATTTCACTGTTGCCGCCCCGGGGGAAGTCGTCCTGCGCTGCAATGTAGGTAAGCCACCCCTTTGCCAGCTGCTCATAGGTGGGGTCGCCCCGGTGGTCAATGAGCATCTTGGCGGTAAACAGGGCAAACTCCGTATCGTCGGTACTCCAGCACTTTCCCTTGTCAAAGGTGAGAATCATGCCGTAGTTCTGATGGTTTTCCGGCACCCGCCCTGCATCGCCGAAGCTGTCGCCGATGGCAAGGCCTGCCAAAGCACCCAGGGCCTTTTCCATGGCCAGCTCAGGATTTTTTACCAAATCGTTTCTTGTTAGCATCCTTTACACCTCTTATTTCACCGCTTGGGCATTCTTCTCCAAAGACTGGGAAAGAAGCCACTCATACACATCCGGCCGTCCGTATACCGTGGTCCATACATCATGGGAAAGGGTGGGAAACACCGTCAGCTTGTAGTACCGGTGGTTCTTTTCTTCCAGCACCGGCAGGATTTTATTGATGTTGTCAAAGGAAACCGTGTCATCCTTCACCCCATGGAACATCCAGATGGGCATATCGGCAATGGTTTCAAACTCATAGGTGTTGGTCCGTCCGCAGACCACCGCAATGGCTGCGAAGGTGTCCGGCATAGCCAGGGCCAGCTTCCAGGTGCACCGGCCGCCCATGGAAAGGCCCGTCAGGTACATCCGGTTGGTGTCGATGTTGTATTTTTCCGTCATCTCCGGCACAAACTGGGCAAGCCGCTCCACTTCCACATTGGTGTCAGCCCAGTGGGAGCCCTCCGGGCACTGGGGGGCAATCATAATGGCATCCACCTTGCCTCCCTCTGTCAGGTACTTGGGCATACCGTACCGGGTGAGCATATCCAGGTCGCTGCCGATTTCCCCGATGCCGTGGAAGAAATAAATCACCGGCCACTTCGTCTCCGTGTCCGCAGGGTCATAGCCCTCCGGCAGATACAGAAGGTAGTTGTAGTACTGGCTTTCCCCGTAAACCTGCTGCACCGGGTTCTCCTGAGGGGCTTCCAGGGTGCGGTAATCGTCATAGATGCCGGAAAGCACTTCCATGGAACGCTTTCCCCGAATCCAGGTGTAATTGATTTCGCTGATGCGGCTGGCGTTTTCCGCCAGACCCCCTACGATTTCGTCGAATTCCTTTTTGGTGGGGATGTTTCCGTCCTGGGGAAACAGGGCACCAAAATAGTCCGTCATTTCCGGTTCCTCCTTACTCTGGGTGGGTTCCGTGGATTGGGTGGGCTGAGTGGTGGGCTCCGTTGTGGGCTCCGTGGTGGTCACCTGGGGCGGCTGGCCGGCGCAGCCGAAGCTGCCCAGCACCAGGCATCCCAGAAGAAACAATGCCAAAGCTCTTTTTCTCATGGCAATCTCCTTACATTCCCAGCTTTTCCCGCTTTTCGTGGATTTGCTTGTTTACCGCCTCTTCCCAGGCCTCAATGCCGTAGGCGTTTACCTTGTCCACAGCCTCCGCATACCGGGCCCGGCACTCCTCCTCGGTCGGTGCCATAATGATGTTGTTAATCAAATCCTTCACCACAGCGGCGCATCTGGCGCTGGCAATGGCTTCCGGGGTTTCCGACTGCATCACAAGATCCAGCTCCGACAAGTCAGAATAGAAGGTTCCCTTCCAATCCTCATGCCAGTTGAATTCCGGATCCTGGCGGATGATGGCATCCCGCTCGTCCGTGCCGCCCTCAGAGGAGAAGTAGGGAGCAAACCGGGCAAAGGCCGGCTGCCCGTCGGTGGTAAAGGTAGGCAGATTGATGACACTGTAAAGGGCACGGATACCCCGCTTCAGGTCATACTCTTCGTTGCTCTTCTTCTCGGCAATCTCCGGCGTGATGTCCCGGATGCCGTCCTCATTCACATAGTAGTCCTCGCCCTCGATGCCCCAGCCGTGGAGAATGCTGCCCTCGTCAGAGTACAGGTACTCCAGCAGTCGACAGATTCTTGCCTTGTAGGGGCTGGAATTGAGCATCACGAAAGCGCCCGCGCCGGTGTAGGCGGCGTTGTACTGGTAAACCTGCTCCACGCCGTCCGCCATCATCTTCTGGGGGATGTAGGACTGGGGCATATCGTTGCCCGCCAGATTCTTGTTGGCTTCATAGGCCGGGTAGAAGCTGCCGATGAAGGAGAACACCTTGGCCTTGTTCATCTGCCGGATAAACTGGTCATAGGACTGCACCGGAGCCTCTTCGTAAATGTAGCCCTCCCGATACAGCTCATTGAGGAACAGCAGCCAGTCCAGCGCCTTTTCCGCCTTCAGACCGTAGGTGTAGTTCTCCCCGTCATCGGTCACATACAGGCCGCCCTTGTAAGTACACTTGTAGCCGTACATGGAAAGTCCTGCCCACAGGATGTCGCCGGCGGAGTCCTTGTCATAGCTCATGGCATACATATTTTCATCGTCGCCATACTCCGCCAGGAAAGCATCCAGAGCCGCCTTATACTCGTCAAAGCTGGTGATTCTCTTGCCGTAAACCTCATTAACCATGGGGTACTGGACATACAGGGTGCTGTGCCAGGGCAGCTCGTCCTGGGCCCGGTTGGGGTCGGTGGCATCCTCCGGATGCTTCTCACCGGGACGGAGCAGGTCGTTGTTCTCCGTCAGGTACAGAAGCTGCCCTTCCTCGTTG
>DVFK01000081.1 GCA_018713285.1 Candidatus Faecousia excrementigallinarum | reverse complement strand
CCATATATGCAGCAAAAATTAAACGAGCATCGGGAATATTATGAAACAAGTTTTGATGATATTCTGATTCCCTCTGAGTTGGCGGGTATACACTATAAGCGGGCAATCCCTGCCCGCAACAGGTGGCTTGTGGACCATAGTGACTACCTGATTGCTATGGTATGGCGCAATTTCGGTGGGGCTTATGCCACGCTGCAATACGCACAAAAGCGGGGCAAGAAAATTATCCTGCTGAAACGGTAAAAACAGGAGCATAGTGCCGGTAGTCGGCAGCTGTGCTCCTGTTTTTATCACGTTTCTTGGGAAAAGGCTTATGTGTTGAAAAACAGCAGGGAATACCAGGTAATCACATCCTGGCTGTAGGTAAATTCCAGACCCATGGCTTCCAGGGTGGGGATGAGGTTGATGCCGTGGCTTTCGATGCAGGGGTGCATTTTCTCCGGGTGGCGGCAGGGCTTGCCCTCGGGATAGGTGCAGTGGGCACACAGGGCGCAGGCCTGGGAGGACAGGATATAAGGCTCTGCCCCCTGCTCCCGGAGCAAATCCCCCACCTGGTTGGTGATGGCCTCGTGGTCACCCCGGGTGGAAAGGCACTCCTCCAGATTGGAGATGTCCTGCACCTGGGTGACGGTGCCGATGATCAGGCATTCCCCATAGCTCAGGCACCGCTCCCGGCATTCCTCCACCGTCCCCACCCCCGGGGGACAGGCCCAGGTCTTGCCGTACATGGGACACTCCTGCTGGCACACCTGCCGCACCCGCTGGGTAAAGTCCAGGCTTTCGGGGCGAATGTATTCATAGGTATAAAGGGGCAGTTGGTTCAGCCCTTCTTCCAGACGCACCTTGTCCATCAGCCCAATTCCTCCAAAATCCGCTGGCAGCCTTCTGCAATGTCCCGGTAGGCGGTCTGAAAGTCCCCGGTGTACCAGGGGTCTGCCACATCCCGGGAAAGAAGGGGCTGGAACTTGGTTTCCCCCGGGAACATACTCCGCAAGCGCCGACCGTTGCTGCTGTCCATGTAGTAGATGTAGTCAAAATCCGCACAGTCCTGCCGGGTAATCTGCCGGGCGGTTTTCCCGGCGCAGGAAATGCCGTGGGCTGCCAGCTCCCGCCGGGCAGGGGGATACACCGGGCTCCCCTCCTCCTCCCGGCTCACAGCGGCGGAGGCGATGAAAAAGTCTTTGCTTTTCCCGGCCTTTTCTGCCATGTCCTTCAAAATAAACTCCGCCATGGGGCTTCTGCAAATATTCCCCAGGCACACAAACAAAATCTTTTTCACAGGCAATCTCCTTTTGGTGTTTTCCCCATTATACCACAGATTTTCCGTTTTTTCCATAAGAAAACGCCCTTCCCGGGTGGGAAGGGCGGCTCCTTATACATGGAAGCGGTCGTAAGTCTCGTAGCAGTCCAGGCACAGCTTCTTGTCCCCGGCCAGGCGGATCCAGTTGCTGCCGGTGACTTCTCCGCAGCAGCTGCACACATAAGAATCAAAGAGCCGGGCCTTTTCCGGCAGAGTGAGGGTGGTTTCCTTCACCGTGAACATCTCCGCCGGGTCGCAGCTCTGGTAGTAGGCGAAGGACTCCTCCCGGGACATTTCCCGGGGTTTCAGCACCAGGCGGACAGATTCCCCCGTTTTCCGGTTGTAAAAGGAGAAGGCCTGCTTTCCCCGGAGGTGAAACAGCAGATTCCCTTTTCCAATGGAGCAGCCCAGCATCACCTGGATGGCATCCACGCCGCAGGCATCGTTTTCGCTGATGCACACCACCTGCTCGTCATCGGAGAATTGCAGGTCCAGAAGTTTTGCCGCATACAGGGCGGCCTTGTAGCCGATGGTCAGGCCGCCGCAGGCGTGACCGTGGAAGGCCACGCAATCTTCCCAAGTTTTCATACATTTCCTCCTTACTGAAATACCACCACAGGCTTCTTTTGCAGCTGGGTCACCTGGGCGGCAATGCCGTACACCGCCCCGATGGTCTCGGCGGTGACGGTCTCCCGGCCGCCGTAGGAAAAGCCCCGGTGGTCCTTGATGAAGAAGAACCGGTCGCAGTACCGCAGGGCCAGGTTCAGATCGTGAATCACAATCAGCACCGCCAGGCCCTTTTCATGGGCGATTTTCTGCACCAGCTCCATCATTTCGTACTGGTTTCGAGGGTCTAAGTTACTGGTAGGCTCGTCCAGGAGAAGAAGCTCCGGCTCCTGCACCAGGGCTCTCGCCAGCATCACCTTCTGCATCTCGCCTCCGGAGAGAGCCTCCACATTCCGCAGCTTCAAGTGGTCAATCCCCAGAAGTTTCAGGGTCTCCTCGCAGATGTCCAAGTCCTTCTGGGAGATGGACCAGCGGATGTGGGGCGTACGCCCCAAAAGCACACAGTCAAACACCGTGGCATTGGTCATCTCGTTTTTCTGGGCCACATAGGCGATTTTCTTCGCCAGGGCGTTCCGCCCCAGCTTCTGCACATCCACCCCATCCAGGAACACCTGCCCCTTTCTGGGCTTGCGAATCCGGTTGATGCAGGTGATGAGGGTGCTTTTTCCGGCGCCGTTGTTCCCCAGAATCCCCACGCACTGTCCCGGCTCCACGGAAAAGGAAATATCCGTGAGCACATCCTGATTTCCGTAAGAAAAAGCAAGATTTTTAATCTCAATCATGTGCCTTTTCCTCCTTTCAGACACAAATACAAAAACATGGGCGCTCCCAGGAAGGAGGTCAGGGCTCCGATGGGCAGCACCGCCGGAGGCAGCACCGACCGGGAAGCCACATCCGCCAAAAGCAGCAGCACCGCCCCTCCCAGGGCAGAGCCGGGAAGGAGGAACCGATAGTCGCTGCCTACGAATTTCCGCATAATATGGGGGGCAATGAGGCCAATAAAGGCAATGGAGCCGGTAAAGGCCACACACACCGCCGTCACCAGGGCACAGAGCACCATGCTGGAAAGGGTGAGAAAGTCCACCGGAACCCCCAGACTTTTGGCGGTGGCGGTTCCCGCTTCCATGGCGTTGAAGTTCAGCCGGTGGTAGAAGAAGAACCCCATGGCCAGGGCGGTGACGGCGGTAATCATGGCAATTTCTCCCCAGCCTGCCTTGCTCAGACTGCCGAAGGTCCAGTACACCAAAGAAGCCAGCTTCACATCGTCCACAAAGTACTGAATCATGGTGGTCATGCCGGAGAAAATGGAGCTTAAGGCCACACCCGCCAGCACCATGGTGGAGGGGCTGCCCCGGCGTACCCGGGACAGGCCGATAATCACGGCGGTGGTGGTCATGCCGCCCAGAAAGGCAAAGAGGGAAACCACCGTGGGATTGGTGACGGTGAAGTTGGCGGTGGTGTTGCCCACCTGCACGCCCCCCTCAAAGAACACAATGCCTACCGCCGCTCCAAAGCAAGCCCCCTGGGAAACACCCAGGGTGGAGGCGGAGGCCATGGGGTTGCGGAGGACGTTCTGCATCACGCAGCCGCTCACCGCCAGACCCATGCCAATTACCAGAGCGGCGGCTGCCCGGGGCAGCCGCACATTCCAGAGTATGATACTGTTGCTGTCCGTTCCAGGGTGGATAAGGGACCGGAGAATGTCTCCCACGGAAAGCCCTGCCGAACCGGCGGAGATGGACCAGAGGGCGGAGGCACAGACCCCCAGGAGGGCTATCCCCAAAGCCAGCCATTTCCGCCCCAGATACTGCCGATAGCTGTTTAGCTGCATATCATTCTCCCAAGGTGAGCTTGC
Source organism: Candidatus Faecousia excrementigallinarum (assembly GCA_018713285.1). GTDB lineage: Bacteria > Bacillota > Clostridia > Oscillospirales > Oscillospiraceae > Faecousia > Faecousia excrementigallinarum. The sequence goes on along the minus strand of DVFK01000081.1, from coordinate 4,477 downwards.
CGTAGTACAGCCCCTGATCTACCATGTCGGGGTAGAAGTTTTCACCCAGCATGAAGGTGAGAACCTTCTCGGCAACCGCCTCCATGTCCAAATCGGAGAAGGCCTCGGGGTAGAGGACCATGCCTGTCCAGTAGCCGTTCATCAGGCAGTAGGTGATGTTGGTGCTGGCGCTGTTAAAAGAAGGCATGGTGTAGACATTTCCTTCCTGTACTGCCCGGAGGGACTGGAAATACTGGGGGTTGGAGGCATATTCCTCACTGACCATGTCCATGTTGCCTGGGTCTAAGAAGATGATGTCCGGGTCCCATACCAGTACCTGCTCGAAGTCCGTTTCGAAGTAGTTTACATCAGAAATTTCGTCCGCCACATTCTTGGCGTTTACCGCCAGGAAGGGGCCGAAGTTGGCATAGGTGCCGCAGAAGCCGTGGCGTCCGGAGAAGGTGACGGCTCCCGTGTAGCAGCTGGGGGATTCCCCGGCGTCGGCGGTGCGCTTGGTCAGGTCAGCCTTGCATGCGTCGATGAAGCTGAGCAGCTCCTCAGCCCGGGCTTCTGCGCCCACCACCTGGGCGAAAATCCGCACCGCCTCGTAAAAGCTCTCGTCCACAAAATTGATGGAGGAGTAGGAGACGCTCACCACCGGGATTCCGGTGAGGTTTTGCAGCTCGTCGGCAGACTCGGCGGTGTAGCCTGCTAAAATCACATCCGGCTGGAGCTTGATAATCTCCTCGGCGTAGGCGTTGTTCTCACCGCTGCCGCCGCCGGAGCCTACGCTGGGAAGGTCCTTCAGCTGGTCATGGAAGACCCAGCTGTAATCCCGGCGCACCGTTACCTCCCCTTTGTCGCAGTCCTCGGCGCCTACCATCATGTCTGTGACCTGTAAGTAGGCGGCAATCCGGGGAGCGCCGGAGCCCAGACACACAATGGTGTCCACCTGGGCGGGGATTTCCACCTGCCGTCCCCGGCGGTCGGTGATGGTGCGGGTGCCGGCGGAGGTGCCTTCCGTCCCGGCAGTGGTGTCCGGTTGGGTGGTTTGGGAAGGCTGGGCGCCGCAGGCCGCCAGACTCATAGTGATGAAAAGTGCCAAAATCAGACAAATCAGTTTCTTCATGGGGGGATTCCTTTCTTCCGGGGAGAAAAACGCTGTTTTTCTCCCCTTTTCTTGCTATTGGGTATTATAAACGCCTAAAATCCTCCCCGCAAGCCCCCCAGGGGGTTATAATTTCCCCGGGATTTTGGTTGACAAACCTAAGGTTTTTGTGTTTAATATAGAGGATAGAATAACAAGATAGGAGTGCACCATGGAAGAGAAAATTCTTGTTTTGGATTTCGGTGGTCAGTATAACCAGCTGATTGCCCGGCGTGTCCGGGAGCAGCAGGTCTATGCGGAGATCAAGCCCTATAACAAAATCACCCTGGAGGAAATCCGTCAGGAGAAGTACACCGGTATCATCTTCACCGGTGGTCCCAACAGCGTTTACGACCCCAAGTCCCCCCACTATGACCCGGAAATCCTGAACCTGGGAATCCCAGTGCTGGGCATCTGCTACGGCGCTCAGCTCATGGCCTATATGGCCGGCGGCGTGGTGTCCAGCGCAGAAAAGAGCAGCGAGTACGGCAAGACCATCTTCCGGGCTAAGCAAAGCCGTCTGTTCAAGGACGTGCCGGAGGAGAGCCAGTGCTGGATGAGCCACACGGACTTCATCAGCCAGGTGCCGGAGGGCTTTACCACCACCGCAACCACCGATAAGTGCCCCTGTGCCGCCATGGAGGACGACAGCCGGAAGCTTTACAGCGTTCAGTTCCACCCGGAGGTCACTCACTGCATCTATGGCAACCAGATTCTCCATAACTTCCTGTTTGACATCTGTGGCTGCAAGGGCACCTGGAATATGGACGACTTTGTGGAGCGGAGCGTGGCCTATTATCGGGAAAAGCTGGCAGGCAAGCGGGTGCTGTGCGCCCTCAGCGGCGGCGTGGACTCCGCCGTGGCGGCTGTGCTTCTCCACAAGGCCATCGGCACCAACCTGGTGTGCGTGTTCGTGGACCACGGCCTGCTGCGGAAGAACGAAGGCGACTGGGTAGAGAGCATCTTTAGAGGCCAGTTCGGCATCAATCTGGTGCGGGCAAATGTGCAGGATACCTTCCTTTCCGCCCTGGCCGGTGTCACTGAGCCGGAGAAGAAGCGGAAGATTATCGGCGAGCTCTTCATCCGGGTGTTCGAGGAGGAGGCCCGGAAGCTGGGCAAGATTCCTGTCCTGGTGCAGGGCACCATCTACCCGGACGTGGTGGAAAGCGGCGCAGGCGACGCCTCCACCATCAAGAGCCACCACAACGTAGGCGGCCTGCCGGAGCGCATGGACTTTGAGGAGATTGTGGAGCCCCTGCGGGACCTGTTCAAGGACGAGGTGCGGAAAGTCGGCCTGGCCCTGGGCATCCCCAAGGAACTGGTGTTCCGTCAGCCCTTCCCCGGCCCCGGCCTTGCTGTGCGGATTATCGGGGAAATTACCTTCGAGAAGCTGGAGCTTCTCCGTGAGGCCGACGTCATCTTCCGGGAGGAGCTGGAAAAGGATGACATCCGCAGCGTAGCCAGCCAGTACTTCGCGGTGCTTACCAACACCCAGAGTGTAGGCGTCATCGGCGACAGCCGCACCTACGGCTACACCGTAGCCCTGCGCTGCGTCACCACCGACGACTTCATGACCGCCGACTGGACCCGAGTCCCCTTCGAAGTCCTGGAACGGGCAAGCCTTCGCATCACCGGCGAAGTCCCCGGCATCAACCGCATCACCTACGATATTACCTCCAAACCCCCCGCAACGGTGGAGTGGGAATAAATTGAAAAACTCCAAAAACCCGGTAATAATGCGGGTTTGCAGGATTTCAAAACCCTTGTTGATAAGATTTTGATAAGATTACACTTGAACCCCTTTATCGGATGTATCAAGTGGTTTGTGGGTAAAGAGTAATTTCTGAAGGCTCACAAAAACTCCATATTAACATTAAACCCCGTACTGACGGAATAAAGTCAGTACGGGGTTTTTGTCGTTTGCAGGGTTATTTCAGTTTATCCTTAAAGGCTTCTACAAAGGCATCGCTGAGTTCCTGTGACGGAACTTTCGCCCAATGCTGCGTGGTATCTTTTTCGGGATAAGTATAGCGCCACTCATCGTATTGCTCTTTGGAAATCTCGCCGTTTCTGTATTTTTCAGCCTGTTCTGCCCAAGCAATAAGCATTTGGAAAACAGAGCGGTCAACATTCGGCTTGTTTCCGTCAAAGACGATATGTACTTCGTTTTCATTCTTCTCCACTCTTACGCCGTGCAAATCCTCCACGGTAAAAAGAGTATGTATAAAGCCGAGATCACTGTCAATATCGGGAATTCTGAGTGCCAAAGGCGAAACCTCAAGTACGCCTGCAAGAGCCTTTACCAAATCCTCTTTCGGCGTTCTTGATCCTGATTCATACTGTGCCATACGAATGTCAGCAGTTTTTTGCGGAAAGCCCACAGCCTGACCGAGCCATTTTTGGGTCATACCTCTTAAATTTCTAAAGAAACGGATTCTTTCACCGATTGCCATTGCGCTTCCTCCTAACGATCTATTGATAATATACATTATACAGATACGCTTAGTATATGTCAATATTACAAAAACAAAAAAGTTTAATATTTTCTCAAAAACCACTTGACTTTACGGAATATGCTTAGTATAATGATGATACAGACTTAAACTAATAGCGTTAAGTCTGTGAAAACTGAATAACCGTCGTACACCACGGTAATGGCGTACCCGCCCGGGCAAATCGGAAGGCGGTCAGAAAGCATTCCGACACGAAATAAGGATAACTATTTTTAAAGGAGGTGGTTTTATGACAGACAAAACTTTTATGCGAGCAGATGAAGTTGCAGAGGAACTTGATGTTTCAAAGGCTTACGCCTACAAGATTATCCGACAGCTCAACGATGAACTGAGAGCAAAGGGATTTATTACAGTTGCAGGGCGTGTCAGCCGACAGTATTTTAGTGAAAGAATTTACGGAGCAGAAAGGAGAGATGATTAATGCCCGTTTACAAGAATAAGGACAACGGCACTTGGTATGTGATGACGCAGTATACCGACTGGAAAGGTGAACGCAAACCAAAGTGCAAGCGTGGCTTTGCCACAAAGCGAGAAGCACAGGATTGGGAACAGAAATTTCAGCAGCAAAGCTCAGGAGATTTGGATATGCCCTTTTCTGCCTTCGTTGAAATTTATTGCAGAGAACAGCAGCCACGATTAAAGGAAAGCACTTGGCAGACCAAAGAGAACATTATTCAGCAGAAAATTCTGCCGTACTTTAAAGACCGCAAAATCAACGAGATTACCACCAAAGATGTGAGAGCGTGGCAAAATGAAATGCTTGCTTACCGCAACGAGGAAAACAAGCCCTATTCATCGTCCTACCTCAAGACATTGCACAATCAGCTTTCAGCCATCT
>DVFK01000080.1 GCA_018713285.1 Candidatus Faecousia excrementigallinarum | reverse complement strand
ATAGCCCAAACCCCGGAAAAAAGCAAGGGGTATTTGTAAATTTCTTTTTAACATTTGCGGGCAGTGCCCGCAGCCAATTTCGCACGGCAATCTTCAGCAAATCGTTACTGCCCCTCCAGTGCCCGGTATCGTTACCGAGCAAAATGGGGAACGAAAACTTCTGCACTGTGCGCGCATTGACTGCGGCGGCACGCCGCCCCGCCCGGTATCGGCGGCTTGCCGCCGAACCTATTACATATTCCCTATTCACTATTCCCTAAATCCGCCCGGTATCGTTCCCTTGCAGAAGGCTTCGTATATACCTCCCTCCGGGAGGGAGGTGGCTTGGGGCGCAGCCCCAAGACGGAGGGAGCCAGCGGGCAGGAAACCAATTTGACAACCAGAGGAGGAACCTCCCCAGGGTTAAAATTTCCTATGCTCCATTCCAAGAAAAATCTCGGTATAACGGGCATAGGGTATGGGCAATTATGAGCAAGTACCAACCCACAAGCAAACCGGAACTGCACCGCCCGCAGGCTCCCTCAGTCACCTGCGGTGACAGCTCCCTCCCGGAGGGAGCTGCGGCGTGCCGCCGCTGTCAATGCGCACGATAGCTTTCTACTACTCGTTCCTTCCCTGACCCGCCCGGTAACGTTACCTTGCAGAAGGCTTCCGTTTATACCTCCCTCCGGGAGGGAGGTGGCTTGGGGCGCAGCCCCAAGACGGAGGGAGCCATCGGGCGCAAAGCCCATTTGACTGCCGGAGATGGTGCCTCCCTAAGACTGTTGTATTTCTTGCCCCGATTCCACGAAGCTGCCCGGAAAATTGGGGTAGGGTATCGACAACCACCAGCAAGTACCAACCCATCAGCAAACCGGAACTGCACCGCCCGCAGGCTCCCTCAGTCACCTGCGGTGACAGCTCCCTCCCGGAGGGAGCTGCGGCGTTCCGCCGAATTTTTCCCTATTCTCTGACACTGCCTTGTGTCGATACAAAAAACCGGAAGGGGGTTCCCTTCCGGTTTTGGGGTTATGTGTACAGGGGCTTGATTCTGGCTTTGTAGATTCTGCGGAAGAACAGCAGGGTCAGAGCCAGGCTCACCACCTCGGAAATCAGGAACGCCCACCAAACCAGGTGGATGTTTCCGGAGAGGCTCAGCAGATAGGTCACCGGCACCAGCACAATCAGCTGCCGGCACAAGGAGATGATGGTGGAATAGCTGCCGTTCCCCAGGCCCTGGAAGCTGGCGCTGAGGGCAATGCCGATGGCCGCCAGGGGGAAGTGGAAGCTGATAATCCGCAGGGCAGTCATGCCCATATCCATAAAGTCGGCAGAGGGGTCAAAGGGCATCAGGAGCAGATTAGGGGCAAACTGGAACAGCAGGGTTCCTGCCACCATAAATACAAACGCACCGGTGACGGAGGCTTTGAGCACCTTGGTAATCCGCTGGGGAAGCCTTGCGCCGTAGTTGTAGGCCACCAGGGTGATGGCTGCGTTGTTCAGGCCGAACACCGGCATGAACACGAAGCTCTGGAGCTTGAAATACACGCCGAACACCGCCGCCGGGGTCTCTCCGTACTGGGTAAAGCCCAGAAGAATCTGGTTCATGGCAAAGTTCATCACGGAGCCAATGGCCATCATCACCATGGAGGGGATGCCCACCGCCAGAATCAGCTTCATCACCTTGCCGTGGGGCCGGATATACTGAAGGCCAAACTCCACCTCTTTGTTGCATTTCAGGTTGAAAATCACCGCCATGATGCCGGCCACCCACTGACCGATGACCGTAGCCACCGCAGCGCCGGCCACGCCCATGGGGGCGATGCCCAGAGGCTCAAAGCCGAAGATGAACACCGGGTCCAGAATGATATTGAGAATTGCGCCGGTACCCTGGGTAAAGAGGGTGTAGATGGTCCGGCCGGTAGCCTGCAAAAGCCGTTCTCCCAGCACCTCAATGAGCAGGCCGCCGCAGAACAGGCAGCAGATATACACATAGCTGGTGCCTCCCTCGATGGTCTCCGCCACGGTGGACTGGATGGTGTAGTAGGGCCGGGAGCCCAGGATGCCGAAGGCCATGAACAGCGCCATCACAATGGCAGCCAGAAAGATTCCGTTTCCGGCGGCGATGTTGGCATGGTCCCGGTTTCCCTCACCCAGGGACTTACTCAAAAGGCTGTTCACACCCACCGCCACACCGATGGCGCAGCCGATGAGCAGATTCTGCACCGGGAAAGCCAAAGACAGAGCCGTTACGGCACTCTCAGAAATCTGGGACACATAGACGCTGTCCACCACATTGTAAACCGCCTGCACCAGCATGGACAGGATGAGGGGCAGGGCCATAGTAAACAGCAGCCGTCCCGCAGGCCGGGTTCGCATTTTGTTCTCATCCAGCTTGGGTTCTTTCTTTTCTTCCATGATTCACCTTGGATTCCTTTCTCTTTCTTCCACAAAAAAGCAGGCCAAACCGGAAATTTGGCCCAACACTTGCATCATATCATATTATAGCACCTTTCTCCCAAAATGCAACAAAGAAAACGCCTCCAAACCCCTGAAACAGGCAGTTTGAAAGCGTTTTTTCTCAGCTTTCCATTTGCAGTCCCAGAAACCCGGCGACAGTCTGCACCAGCTTCTGGTCCGCCTCCTCCACCTTTTCCTCCTGGGTGGACAGAAGCATCACGCAGCCCATCAGATCCCCCTGGCTGACAATGGGGGCAGCCGCTGCCAGAAAGTACTTATCCTGACCCTGGGCGGCAGGAAGCCGGGGATTGCCCGGGGTATAGCGGTAGCTTTTCCGCTGCTCCATGAGGGTTTCCAGCTCCCGGGAGTTGGGCTTGTCCATCAGCTCCCGCTTGGGAGCGCCGGCCAGGGCAATCACTGAGTCCCGGTCAGAGATGGCGGCAATCCGCCCAAAATTGGAGCCCATGGACTGACACATCTGCTCCGCAAATTCCTGAAACTCCCCCATAGGAGAGTATTTCCGGAAAATCACGCCCCCGTCCTTCTCGGTGTAGATTTCCAGAGGGTCCCCCTCCCGGATTTTCAGCGTTCTGCGGATTTCCTTCGGTATCACAATCCGCCCCAGGTCATCCACCCGGCGAACAATGCCTGTTGCTTTCATATTCTATCTCCTCCATTGGTTTTTCCTGAGTACCAACCGTATTTTCTGCAAATTCAGCCAGCTTATACCAAAACAGAGGATTTTCTGTAATTCTGCCAAAAATCAAAATGCCGCCGTCTCCCGGAAAGGGAAACGGCGGCTGGGTTTACTTGTGGGTTTCTTCTTGATGGGGCTTCTCCCCCAGGGACTTGCGGCGTTCTTTCTCCTCCAGAATGGCCTCGGACTCCCCTTTTTCGTTCTTGATTTCCCAGTGAATCAGGAAGGTCAGGGCGGCACGAAGGGCGATAATGGCACCCACAATGGCGATTTCCTTCAAATCCCGCACAACTACCGTGCGGAGAATCTCGCTGCCCAGCTTGAATTCCAGGCACAGGGCCATCCCCTGGGCCAGTTTCAGCCGCACCATGGGGTCCTGGCGGATGTAGTTCACCACACCGCACACGCCTGCCACAATCAGCACCACCACGCCCACCAGTTCAAAGAGGTGGATGGCGGTATTTACCAGAGAGTTGAGAAGTTCCTCCATAAAAGCCGCAAACTGTTCCAAAGTAAAAATCCTCCTTAGCCTGCCCAAAAGCCGGCATTCTCAAGGGAATTATACCAGAACCCCCGGGGTTTTGCAAGGGAATTATCCGTAGAGGGGGCCGTAAGCCTTGCAGGCGGCGTAGTCTGCCGCCTGGGCGTCCTCCGTGCCGAAGGAGGCCCAGCAGTGGGGACGGAAAACCGCCTCCCGGGGCACATTGTGCATATTCACCGGAATCCGCAGCATGGAAGCCAGGGTAATCAGATCCCCGCCCACGTGACCGTAGACCGTGACGCCGTGGTTTGCTCCCCAGTTGGCCATGACGGAATACACATCCCGGAACGCCCCCTCTCCTGTGAGCCGGGGGACGAACCAGGTGGTGGGCCAGGTGGGGTCTGTCCGGCTGTCCAGGGCGGTGTGGATGTCCTCCGGCAGCACCGCCGTCCAACCTTCCGCCAGCTGGAGCACCGGCCCAACGCCGTCCACCATGTTCACCCGGAGCATGGTCACCGGCATCTGACCCCGGCACCGGAAGTGGCTGGAAAATCCGCCCCCCCGGAAGTATTCCAGGTTCGCCCGGCACCAGTCCGTAGCTTCCAGACAGGCCTTCTGGTCGGCCTCGGTCATCTCCCAGAAGGGCTTCATCACGCTCTCCCCGGCGGCATTTTTCACCGCCCCGGCGCCGTCCAGAGCCGTTGCCCCGGAGTTAATCAGGTGGATAAAGCCCCGGGAAGCCACCCCCTCCGGCAGCTTCCCCGTCACCCGGCGGCAGGCCTCCGGGCTCCAGTAGGTGCGCACGTCGTGGAAGCAGGGAGCGGTGTTGCTCACGAGAGTCCCCAGAAGCATGGAAACGCCGTTGAGGGTGTCGTTTTCCGTGGCAAAGGGGATGGGCATTCTGGCGCCGTTCCAGTCAAAGGTGGAGGCGAGAATCGCCTCGGCAAAGTCACCGTTGGGGAGCCAGTCCGTCCACATCCGCTGACCCTGGAAGCCTCCCGCCACGGCGTTCCGGCCCAGAGCTTCCTCGTGCCAGCCCAGTTCCGCCAGCTTGGGATTGCCAAAGAGAATGTCCCGCATCACCAGGGTCATCTTCACCACAAATTCCCAGTCCTTTTCCGGAGGCACCACCTTGGACCTGCGAATGATGGCAGGCAAGGTCTTTCCGGCGTTGCAGTCGAAACCCTCCCGGCAATTCTCCTGCACCCAGGCCAGGGCTTTTTGGTATTCCTCCGGGTCATAGATTTCCAGGGTAATCCGCCGGAGAATCTCCGTCATGTCCACAAACTCCGCCCGGATGCCCAGGTATTTCTGAAACATAGCTGCATCGCACTGGCTGCCGGCAATGCCCATGGACACGCTGCCAAGGTTTACATAAGCCTTGTTCTCCATCCAGCCCACCCCAATGGCGCACCGGGCAAACCGGAGGATTTTCTCCGCCACGTCAGAAGGCAGGGAGTTGTCTCCCACATCCTGCACATCCCGGCCGTAAATGGAGAAAGCCGGCAGTCCCTTCTGGGCATAGGCCGCCATCACCGCCGCCAGGTACACCGCACCGGGCCGCTCCGTGCCGTTGAAGCCCCACACCGCTTTCAGGGTCTTGGGGTCCAAATCCATGGTTTCGCTGCCGTAGCACCAGCAGGGGGTGACGGTGAGGGTGGCAGTCACATTCTGAGAAGAAAACAGCTCCGCACACCGGGCAGCCTCTGCTCCCCCGCCGATGGTAAAGGGTGCCACCACACACTGGGCAGGTGTCCCGTCGGGGTATCGCAGGCGGCTTTCAATCAGCTCCGCCGCCAGCATGGCCATGGTGGTGGTCTTTTCTTCCAGGGATTCCCGGATTCCGCCCCACCGGCCGTCAATCACCGGGCGGATTCCGATTTTGGGATAGGTCATTTCCATTCCTCCTTTGTATGGGCTGCCTGGGCCATCGCCAAAATATTCCCGGGGGGCACATTGGGCAGGATTTCCTCATGGCTGGGAGACACCACCAGACCCGGCCCCAAAAGGCTTCGCACCCGGGACACTTCCCGGCGGATTTCCTCCGGGGTGGCGTTTACGAAGAAGGTCTGGGCATCAATGCCCCCCACAAAAATCAGCTTGTCCTTATACTTCGTCAGCTCCCGGGCGGACATTCCCCGGGCCTGAGCCTGGATGGGATGGAGAATCTCCACTCCGGCTTCAATCAAATCCGGCAGCACCCGGTAAATGGAGCCGCAGGAATGGAGCATAATTCGCTTGCCGTACTTCTTGCCCACGGCGATGAGCCGCCGGATGGAGGGGAGGAAGAACTCCCGGAACAGCTCCGGGGACACCAGCAAATCCTGCTGGGAGCCGAAGTCGTTGCCGAAGAACATCACATCCGCCCGGTCTCCCAGCCCCCGGAAGAACCGGTCGTTGGCCTCCACATAGAAGTCCACAATCCGCCGGGTAATCTCCTTTACCAGCTCCGGCTCCTCGTAGCACAGAATGAAGCAGTTTTCCATCCCCAGGAAGTTGGTCAGGTCATGGAAAAAGGGGCTCCATACCCCGGTAAACACCATCTTGTCCTGGTGCCGGTCGATTTCCTCATAAATTTCTGTAAAGTCCAGGTAGTCGGGGTTGGGCCAGGGGTACTCGTCCAGCTCCTTCCAATCCTCAATATGGGCAAAGCACCCCTCGGCGCTGAGGGTTTTCCGCTCCGTCCCCCAGGCCGGGTCGAACATGGGAGCCCCCTGGGGATGGTGGTAGCCCCGGTCCGCCGGAATCCACCGGCAGTCGTCCCCCAGGTACTGAAAGATTGCCTCTGCTTTCGGCTCCACGCCGTAAGCCTTGGCAAAAATGGGGATGGTCTTTTCGTTGGGGTGACCGGTCCACATCACCGCCTCCGGGGAGACCCGGTCAAAAACATTGCGCACCTTTTCTCTGCTGGTCATGGTTTTCTTCCTTTCTCAAACAGCCGCCCTCCGGCAACCCGGCTGGCGGCTGATTGCGGAGGTTATCCGATTTCCGGAATCCGGCGGATGGCCGGGTCGTTGAACACATCGTATTCGTCATAGCTGGTGGTGCTGAACTCGGAGACCACCGCACCCTCCGGGCCGCCCTGGAACCAGTGGGGGGTGTTGGGGGTGAGGGTATACTGCTGACCGGGTTTCAGCACAATCTCGTGGAACACCGTGTAGCTGTCCTTCCCGGTCTCCGGCACCTGGGCACGGATGGGGGAAGCAGGCTCTCCTGCCACATACAGGTACACCTGGCCCCAGCGGCAGCGGAAGGTCTCCTCCTTGCCGGGGTAGTCCCCGAAGGGCACATGGGTGTGCTGGGGGCAGGTCTGCCCGGGAAGCAGCACCATCTCCTTGGCGCAGCACCGCTGGGTGTTCACATAGGTCACCAGATTCAGGCCTACATTCCGCCAGTCCCCCAGACCGAAGTCCGCCACCTCAAAATGTTCCACTTCTTCCTCCGTCAGCACAATCCCCGCCTTCTCAAAATAGGCAAGGGCCTGCTGCCGGGCTTCCAGATACTGCTGCTGCGTCATGGCTATGTTCCTCCTTCAAAATCAGAAATTCACACCGGCACGAAGAATCACGTTGCAGTAGGAGCTGGTCTCCCCTGTCCGCACCACCGTCCGAACCTTCGGCAGCAGCGCCTTGAATTCCTCGTGGGAAACCTTTTCCATGGGCATTCCCTGCAAAAGGGCCCGGGTTTTTTCGTAATGGGTGGGGCTAACCTCCTCCATTTCCAGGGCAACGGTAGCCCCTTCCACCACCAGCTCGCTGCAAACGGCCTGGAGCGTCTGTAAGAAGCTGGGAACTCCCGCCACCAAAGAGAGGTCCACCACCTGCACCCCCTTGGGGATGGGCAGGCCTGCATCGGCAATGGCAAACAGCTCCGTATGGCCGATGGCGGCAATGGCGGAAATCAGCTCCGGGTTCAAAATATTGGCATTTTTCATGTAAAACCTCTCCCTACCTGGAAAATTATGCAGCTGTAATGTTCAAAAGTTCCGAAAACTCGTTCAGGGTGTACTCCCCGGCCCCGCTGCGGGCGGCGTCTCCCATGGCGGCGGCGTCCATGCCGCCCCGGTGGGCAGCCTCCACCCCGGCTACCGCATCCTCAACCACCAGGCAGTCTTTGGGAGGGGTGCCCAAATTCTTCGCCGCCAGGAGGAACACCTCCGGGTCGGGCTTGGAATTGCGGATGTCCAGGCCGCTGACCACCGTATCAAAGAAGTCTCCCAGCCCCAGCCGCTCCAAAATCCTGGGGGCGTTCTTGCTGGAAGAACCCACCCCCAGAAGCAGTCCCCGGCTGCGAAGGGTCTGTAAAGTGGAAAGGACAGAAGGCTCCAGATCCTGGGGGGTCAGGGTGTCAAGGCTCTTGGCATACACCGTATTTTTCTCCGCAGCCCACTGCTCCCGCTGGGGAAGGTCTGCTTCCACCCCACCAGCCCGGAGAACAATGTCCAGGCTTTCCATCCGGCTGACTCCCCGGAGCTGATTGTTCAGCTCCTGATCAAAGGGAATCCCCAGCCGGTCTGCCAGCTGCTTCCAGGCCCGGTAGTGCAGGTGGTCTGTGTGGCAGAGCACCCCGTCCAAATCAAAAATCACGGCTTTGTATTTCATGCTTCCGCCTCCCAGGGGAAATACAGGGTCTGAATCTCGCCCCCTGCCAGGGTCAGGTTCAGAACGCCCTCCTGGTAGTCCGCCGGGACCCGGTTTTCCTCCCGCAAATCGCAAAGGTAAGCCTTTTCAAAGGGCAGGCCTGTAAGGGTGAAGCTGCTTTCCTTCTCTCCCAGGCAGAACAGCCGGAGGGCAACGCCCTTTTCATCCTCCGAGGGCTTGCAGGCAGACAGCCGCACATTTTCCGGCAGCTGGGACAAAAATGCCAGGGGATTCTCCGGGGTGACCTTTCCATCCACGGCGAATACCTGCTGCACCACCGGGGGATGGGCAATCCGGTCGCTCCAGCCATAGGGGTTGTCCCCAGCCTTGGGATAAAGGACCCCAACCCGGAAGGTGTGCTTCCCCAGGCACTGGGCCTCGGGGGTTTCATAGCACCAGCCGCCGTTGCCCTTCCGGGTGAGCAAATCCACCCGGGACAGCCAGCCCACGCACCGCAGCAGGGTCAGGCGCAGACGGCTTTCTCCTTGGTCGTTGTCCGCCTGGTACTCGTAAATGCCGGGGCAGACCACTGCCACCCCCTGCTCCCCTTCCTGCACCTGGACATAGCCGTGGGTGGGATAGGTGGGCAGCCGCCGCTCCATCCATTCCTCCGGCTGGGAAAATTCCATAGGCCGGCGGGTGAGGGCGAAAGCGGAGGAAGCATCGTGGAACCGGGCGTTCACGCCGGTGGGAATCTCCAGCTGGAGCCGGTGATCCTTTGCCCGGTTTTCTACTTCCACAGAAATGTCCACATAGGGGCTGTTTTCGGAAAGGGTCAGGGTGATGGACACCGGGTTGTCAACCAGCGTATCTTCCCGGCGGCTCCGGTCGGCGGTCAGTCCCCGGGGCAGCCGGAGGACACCCTCCAGCCGTAAGCTCTGGGAGATTCCCGGTACGCAGCTGCGCACCACTGCCGCCCCGTCCAGGGTGTACTCCCGGTCCTGAACCGGCCAGGAGTAGGTGTACTCGTCACCGGCGTCGCCCCCGTCAATCAGCTTGGCAAAGCCTTCGTAAACCCGTCCGGTACGTTTGTCCGTGACGGTAAAGCTGCCGGACTCTCCCCCGGTGATGGCATACCACCGGTTTTCGATGCCGGACTTGGGAAGCACCCCGGTCCCCTGGGGATTGTATTCCGGCACCAGGGTGATGGTGTGCAGGCCATAGCTCATGGCCGGGAGGGACAGGGCGACCTTGCACCGGTTTACCTTGTAGATTTCCGGGGCGGTGGCGTCCTGCAAATGGTTGTAGTAGGCCTTCTCCGCCTGCAAAAGTCTGGCGGGGATGGGGTTGCCAGCCTCGTCATAGGCATTGACGGCACAGGGAAGCGCCGGATGGCAAATCTGGCCTTCGTATTCGTCAATGGTGGACTTGGCAAAGTTCACCCGCTGCACAAGCATCGGGTCAAAGTCCACCTGGGTTTCGATGACAGCAGGCAGGCTGTCCTGGCAAGGCTCAAAGCACAGAAGCTCCACCCCCTGGGGCTTGTCCCCCGCCGCTGCTTTCTTGCTGATGGCGCCCAGGATGTCGGAAAATACGGTTTTTTCCGCCTGCTCCACCCGGTTGAATCTCGTCATCATCTCGGCGTGGACCGGGTCTACGCTGCAGCCGCAGATGCTGTCGTGGGGATGATTCTCCAGAATCTTCTTCCAAAGGAAGCGCTGGTATCCGGCAAAGCCGCTGCACAGTCCTGCCAGCTTCTCCAGCACCGCCGCCGGCTCTAAGTACCGCTCCATGCCCCGCTGCACCTGGCTGTTGCGCTGCTTCAGGTACACCCGGGTGGACATGGTGCCGGACAGGAGCATGGAGCGGTCGCCGCTGCGCAGCTCCCCGGCCCAGGTGGACAGGGGCTTGAGACCCTGTTTCAGCTCACCCAGAAACTGCTCCATGGTGCCGATGGTGATGTGGTAGTCAGGCCCAGCCTCCCGGTTGAAATCCTCCACAATCTCACAAATATCCTTCTGGTTGAGGATGTGGTCGGAGCCGTTCATCAGCAGCACCACATCTCCCCGGGAGCAGGCGGAAAGCTGTCCCATCATGGCTTTCAGCCGGGAAAGAGAATCCTTCCGGGTGAGCCGGGCGCTGTTGCCGTAGCCGTGGGGCATATTCACCGCCAGCACGCCCTTCCCCGGGCAGGCGGAATCCCACCGGAACTCCCCTTCGGTGATGTCATTGGGAATGCCCCGCCAGAACACCGCCGTGTCCATGGACAGGCCGGAGAGAATCTGGGGCATCTGCTGGGGATGGCCGAAGGAGTCAGGCAAATACCCCACATTCATGCCGCCGCCAAAACGCTTGGCAATCTTTTGTCCTGTGAGATAGTTGCGGATGTGAGCCTCGCCGCTGACCAGCAGCTCGTCCGGCAGAATATACCAGGGGCCCACACACAGCCGACCGCCGGAGATGGCCTTTCTCAGCCGCTCCTCGTTCTCCGGGCGAATCTGCAAATAGTCCTCCAGCACAATGTTCTGTCCGTCCAGCATGAAGGAAAGGTCGGGGTTCCCCTCCACACTTTCCAGCACGCTGTCCACCAGACGGACCATTTTGCTCTGAAATTCCTGCTGGGTCAGGTACCATTCTCTGTCCCAGTGGGTATGGCTGATGAGGTAAGCTCGAATGTTTCCCATAGTGCACCTTCTTTAATAGCGGCAGGTCTTGGCCGCTTCTGCAAAATAAACGAGATTTTCCTTGGGGACCGTGAAGAAGTGGTCGCAGGCGGAGAGGATGTAGCCCCCCTGGCTGCCGAAAATCCGGAACAGCCGCTCCACCTCCCGGCGGATTTCCTCCTTCGTGCCGCTTTGCAGCACATTGAACTGATCCATGCCGCCGATAAGAGCCACATGGGGCCGCAAATCGGAGAACACCTGCCGGGCAATGTCGTCGTTGGCAATATCGCCGCCCACCCCGGTGGGGGACAGGGTTTCGGACACGTCGCAGTGGTTTTGGGAAATCAGATGGGTAATCTTGGACATACCGCCGCAGGTGTGATACACCGCCGGGAAGCCCAGGCTGTGGATGGCATCGTGGGTCTTGATATCATAGGGCAGGCAAAATTCCTCGTGAATCGCCGGGGAAATCAGGGTGTTGCTGGCAGCACCGCCGCCGGTTTCAATCAAATCAAAGGGAGCACCGGTAAGGCTCTGCTCAATGTATTGGAGCTTCTTCTCCAGCAAAATGGAGAGAAACTCGTGAACCCAGTCCGGGTCGTCATAGGTTTCCAGAATCAGATTCTCCGCACCGTACAGCTCACAGGCATCCTGCCAGCAGCCGCCCTGTTTCCCGCAGAGGAAGGTCCGGAGGATTCCCTTGTCCCCCAGCTGGTCATACATGGCTTTGGCACCGTCTTTTCGCAGCACAGGCACTGGGGCGTACTTCTGATAGAGGTAAATGTCCTCCTTCTCCTTGATCAGGTGCTCTACCACCCAGGTGGTCATGGGGTTGCTGCCCTCGGCGGTGGTGAGATCACCTTCCGGGGTGTGGATGGTGTAGTCCGTGCGGATATAGTCCGGGAGCTTGGTGGTCTTGGCCTCCACCCGCCACTGGGAGGACTCCGGGGTATCTGCTTCGTAGTAGTTGAGGGCTGCATCCAGTCCGCAGGCGGTAAAAGCCTCCAGGGCGGTCATGCCTCCCATGAAGCTATTCAGGTGATAGTCCTGCCACTGGTGAATGGTCACAGGCAGACGGTCAGGGGTCTGCTTGTTTATTGCCAGCAGCATCCGTTCCTTTGAAGTCATGGAAATTCCTCCTTTATTCTCTGGGCAAGCGTCCCTCCACCGGGGGCAGGGGGGCAAAGGGTGCGTGGGGTTCGGTCTGATACCAGTAGGCCGTGCTGCTGTAATCGTTGGACAGCTTGTTGGCATGGCCGTGCTCGATGGTCACCCGGATGGATTTTTCAAATTGGATGGGGTCGCAGATGTGGAGCCGGTACATACTGTTCTTCCCGGCGAATTTGTACCCCGGGCGGGTTTTGTCCCCGCTGTACCGGGTCAGGCCGCTGTATGGGGTGCAGTATACCTGGGTGGGGCAGAAGGCGGTGTTGAAGTAGTCCTCCGTGCCGGTACCGTTCAGCGCCAGCTCTCCGTCAATGAAAATCATGTCGTCCCCTTCTCCGTACCACTCGTTGCACTGGGGCTCAAACACATCCACATGGAGGCAGCAGCCCACATACTTTCCCTTTCCCACCGCATCCAGGATGACATAATTATCCTCCCCGGTGGTGTTCTTGGTGAGCCAGGCCTTGGGTACCCAGGCCGGTTCCTCCGGCACATTGGCTTTCTCCCGGTCCAGAAGTCCGATTTCCTTGGGTGCCCAGCCCCGGGTGTTGTCCTCCCGGTGCCAGCAGGCGTGGAAGTACCCGGCCTCCTGGGGAAGCTCCGCCACTTCCTCATAGTCGATGTAGTAGTAAAAATTGGTGTGATTTTCACACTGGCTTTCGATGGTGAATCTGGCACCCTTCCGGAAGGGCATGGGGAAAAAGCAGTTCATACCCCTGCCGTCCTCCGGGTTGGCACACAGGGCCGCAGAATTGACCGGGGTGGCCATGCCGAAGCCAATGGCAAAGAAGTCCCCCAGAGGCACCTCCACGCTGGGAGTTTCCTCTCCGTCCCAGTACATCCGGAGAATCAGCTTCCGCAGGGCGTAAGGCTCCTCCTGCCAGTTTTCGTCTCCGGTCCAGTGGGTCATCCAGATGTGGCGGATAATGCCGCAACCATGAATTTCCCCGATGGTTTTGGTCTTCCCGGCGGGCAGGTCCATCCAGTCGCGGTTGCCCCCGGTGCGGTCATAGCTGGAAAGCCGCCGCCGGCGGCTGTTGTCCAGCAAATACAAATCTTCCAGGCTGTGTCCTTTGTTCATTTCTGCTTCTCCCCGTCAATGACCACACCCTCGTGGGTGATTTCCACAAAATGCTCCTGTCCCTGCCACACCACCGGGAAGGATACCTTCCGCCAGTGGGCGGGCAGATGGGGGGCAAAGGTGAGCTTCTCCTGCTGGTAGCTGCACCCCATGCCGCAAAAGCCCAGCACCACCCCCTGCCAGATGCCGCCGCAGTTGGCAATGTGAATGCCCTCTGCCGCGCCGCCGTCCAAATCGATCCCCAGGGACTTGCGGAACAGGGTCAATGCCTCGTCCCCATGGCCCATCCGGGCTTTCAGGATGGCGTGGATGATGTAAGACAGGGAGCTGTCGTGGGTGGTGTAGGGATAGTAGTAGGCGTAAGTCTTTTCCAGCTCCTCCTGCCCCATGCTATCCGGGAACAGGTAGGGAAGCATCAGCACATCCGCCTGTTTCAAAGCCTTGGTGCGGTAGTTCCGCTCCTGGGACACGGTGCCGCCGAAGGGGCGGGATCTGTCCGGCCACAGGGTTTCAAAGTCCGGCTCCTCGTACCGGTCAAAGTCCCGGCACTGCTGCAAAATCCCCCGGCTGTCCCGGAAAACTGTCAGCCCTTCCATGCAGGCACGGATTTTCTCCTGCTCCTGCTGGCTGAGTAACTCGCTTCCGGTAAGGCGGCAGCTTTCCAAAGTGTAGCCCAGGGCCTTCTTTACCAGGGTGTTGGTGTAGGCGTTGTCGTCGCAGAAGCAGATATACTCGTCCGGGCCCATGACGCCGTTGATATGGACGGAGCCGTCTGCGTCAAAATGGCATCTTGCCAGCCAGTACCGGGCGGTTTCCGCCAGCACCGGCATGGCTTTTTTCAGAAATTCCAAATCCCGGGTAGCGGTGTAGGTGTGCCAGATGCCGAAGGCCACATCCGCCGTCACGTGGACCTCATGGTCGCAGTACTGCCAGTTGGGGCACTGCTCCTCTCCCGTAAGGGAGGATTCCCAGGGATACCGGGCGCCGGGATAGCCGTAATGGGCGGCATTCTTCCTGGCACCTTCCAGGGTGTTCAGCCGGAAGCCCACCAGGGCTCTGGCGGTCTCCGGGTTGGTGTAGAGGAAGTAGGGCAGCAGATACATCTCCGTATCCCAGAAGAAGTGGCCGAAATAGGCCTCTCCTGCATAGCCCTTGGCGCACACCGCCACCCGGCTGTCCCGGGGGTTGGCGGAGCGAAGAAGGTGATAAAGGGCCATATTCACCGCCCGCTGGGCTTCCTCGTCCCCCTGAATCTCCACCCTGCCCTTTTCCCAGAGGGCATCCCAGGCAGCGGCGTGGGGAGCATAGAGGGCGGAGGGATTGACAATGAGGCTGTTCAGCTTCTGGCACATTTCCTCCCGGCATGGAGCCTTTTCATCCCGGCTGGAAGCCGCCAGGGTCAGCCGCCAGACTTCCATGGTCTTACCGGGGGTCAGCACCCCCTCCCAGGTTTCCGGCTCTCCGGCGTTGGGAGAGAGGACAGACACCATTTCCACATGGTCGCCGTTGTCCGTGTCCACCGCTGCGCCAAAGCAGCCCGCCACCCGGAATTCTTCCCGGTCGGTAAAGTGGTTGTAGCCGTTGGTGGTGACCTTGGTATCCACCGCCGCCTCCAGCCGGATGTTTGCCTCGTAATCAGCGGAGACTTCCAAACGCTGGACAATTAGGCCGGGCACCGCCCGGGATACGTACCGGGAAATCCCCCAGGACACCAGTCCTTTGTCGGTTTTCCAGCTGAAGCTGCGATACAGCACCCCATCCCGCATATCCAGGTGCCGGGCATAGTCCCCCATCTGGGGGCTGTCCATATCCACCGGCTCTCCCTCTGCCCACAGCCTGATGGTCAGGGGATTGGGAAGATTTACCACCACTTCGTTGAGCAGGGGGTGGATTCCGGTGACACCGGGGATGTAGCAGCCCGCCTTGGAACGGGGGTGACGGGGCTTTTCCACCGTCACATTGGCAGGCAGGCGCATATAGCTTTCGTCCTGGGGGGCTGCCGCCAGACCTTCCTCGTAGGAAGCCCGCAGGTGCAGGCCCTGGCTTCCCTGGGTGAGCAGTCCCTCGTAATGCTTGGTTTTCTCAGGCCGGTATCCTTCTTCTTCCAGACACCAGAGCTTATTGGGGTTTTTGTAGCAGCTGATCATGGTTTTGCCACTCCCTTACAGGATTTGATAGGAATAGAGCTCCAGGGTGCAGGTAACCTGGCCTCCGGGAAGCCCGATGGTTTCTGTCACTTGGCAGGGGTGGGGGTTGAGCACCACCGTGTGTCCCGATGCCTTGGGGATGGGGAGAAGATACCGCCCGGTGCGGCACAAGGGGGTCACTCCCAGCTTCTTCATAAGCTTTCCGGTAAGCTCTGCCAGGGTCACAAAGAGGTTTTCCAGGGCGAAGGGGGCAACGGCCCAGTTCTTCCCCAGAAGGATTGCCGGGGCGTTCTCCCTGGTCTCCACCCCCAGCACCGTCCCCTCTCCCCGGAAGGGCTGGACAGTCTGGCCCAGGAAGTAAACGGTGTCGTCCCACAGAATCTGCTCCTGCTCTGCCGGGCCGAAGGCACATTCCTCTGCCTCCAGATGAAGGGCCTGGGCAAGAACTGTGCAGGGATTCCGGTGTTCGTCCCGGGTGGGAATCCGGCCATTCAGCACCACCGGCAGTCCGGCGGCGATGGCGGCGGCGATTTTCTCCTGGGTCTTGCGGGGCATACATTCCCCGCTCACCAGAAACAGTCCGGGGAGGGCCTTCAGGGCCTCTAAGGGCAGGGTATTGCAGTCCACCACCCGGGGGGTAAAGCCAGCCATCCGCAGGGCAAAGTAAGCCTCCTTGGCGGCATTTGCCAGGGGCGTCCAGATAAGACCCGGGTCGGTGGGAATGCCCAGGGCGATGTCATACCGGTTTTCGGCGGACAGCACCGGGTAATCCTTCTGGATATCTGCCAGGCTCTTTTGGATGGAGGCATAGGTCTCCGTGGGGGCTCCGGTCTTGTCCACCGGGGCCTGCCAGTTGTGGGCGGTTCCGAAGAAGCCCATGTCCGGGTCGTTCACGCCTCCGGCAAACAGGTACATATTGATGCCCTTCCAGCCCCCGGCGAAGGTCCACAGGTTGTAAATATACAGCTCCGGGCCGTAGGCCTGGGGATAGTCGTGCCAGTAGCCGCACTCCTGCTCAATGACCCAGGGGGGATTGCCGGGAAGCACTGCCTTGGCGTACTGAGCGCCGTACTCGCAGAAGTAAACCCCTTCCCGGAGGGATAGATTCCCAAACAGGGAATAGTAGTTGTCCACACCCACATTCAGCCAGGGGTTTTCCTGCTGGTTCTGCACATGCAAAGATATGGCCTTGGGGTTGTAGGCATTGTGAAACAATGTCACTTCCTTGGGAAGCTCTCCCAGGTACGCCCGGAGGCGCTGGAAGTAAATGGGGTAATAGTGGGTATAGTAGTAGGCAAGCTTATCCCGCTCCCAGCGCTTGGGGTCTGCCTCCCGAAGCTCGTGGGGGTGCACCTGCTCCAATGCCTCAAAGGCTTTGCCATAAGCCCGGGACAGCCCCTGGGCATCCTGGTAGGTTTTGGCCAGATAGGTGGGGAAAAGCCCATTTTTATCGCCAATTCCCAGGTTCAGAGGATTTTCGTCCATGTTGTCGTCCCCGGGAATCTCATTGCAAAGCTGAATCATCCACACATTTCCCTGGGGCGCCAGGTAGGGCCGGATTTCCGCCATTACCGCCTGGTACCACCGCCGGGTGCAGGCCAGGAAGTCCGGGTTATTGTGGGAGGCATACCGTTCAAAGCCGTAGTTCTGGTATTCCCCCTGGGAAAAGCGGGTGGGGTGGGACTGGGGGTACTTGGCGGTAAACCACCGGGGCAGTCCCAGATCCCGGGTTTCCGCATAGACATAGGGGCCGGGACGAAGAATCCCGATGAGGCCCTTTTTCTGAGTCAGGGCAATCCACTTGTGCAGGTCATTACTCTCCCGCAAGGTGCCCCGGAAGTCAAACACATCCTCCTGGGGCTGGTGGACAAACCAGGGCACATAGTAGGCAACCGCATTGCACCCCGCCTCCACCAGCTTGTCCAGAGCCGGTTCCCAGGCGGAAACCGGCATCCGGAAGTAGTGAATCTCCCCGGACAGGAGGGGCTGCTCCTGTCCGTTGATGATAAATTTCTCTTTTGTGATGGAAAAGTCCATAGCCATTCCCCTTACTTTTCTGTAAGCATTTCGTCCAGAAGATAAAGTCCCATCCGGTTGTTCATAAGCAGTTTGGGCTGCTTGCCCTGTCCGCCCTCCACCCGGAGGGTGGTCGTGTAGATTCTCCCCTCCCCTACCCGGGAAACGCCCAGATAGTCATGGGTCAGCCACTGACGGCAGTCATACCGCCGGAGAATGGGGGTGTAGTCCCGCCGCAGCTCCGTGGGCAGCTCCCGAAGCTCCAGGGCGCTGTCCGCCGTCACGCTGTAAAAGCGCAAGTCGTCCATCCAGCACCGGTCGTCCAGCTTTTCCAGGAAGGAGGGGTAATTCCGCCACAGCATACCCTCCCGCCAGAAGGGGCACTTAAGAAGATAATCCTCCTCCCCTCTGGGAAGGTACAAAACCCGTCCGCCGGAGCGGGCGTAGTCCAGAATCTCCGGGGTCAGGCAGGTGGTCATCACGGCGTCGCAGCCTTCCACCTTCTGCCCCAAGGTGAGCTTTTTGGTGTTGTAAACTTCTTCCGCCGTGTCCAGGCATCCGGCAAGATCCAGAATGCCTACCGTCATATTGGGACGGACTCTGGGAGGGTACACGAAAATGGGCCATTCGTTGGAGACCATCTTTCCCTGGTCGCAGGCTCTTACCTTCAATACGTAGGTCACAGGAGCCGCCACCTGGGGCAGGGTGAACTGGATGATGCCCAGCTGCCGCACCTGTCCGTGCTCCACCGCCGGAGCACCTTCCACCATGTTTTGCAGCACCGTGTGGCCGTCCTGCTCCAGGGTGTAGCACAGCACCGGACGCTCCCAGGTCTTGCCGCCGTAGTTGGACATAAGCACCCGCAGCCGGTAGGTGCTGCCGCCGTAGAAGTTGTACCGCTCCCGGTACTGGACCCGGTCGGAGGTCATCCAGATACGGGTCAAATCCCAGGCGGGGCACAGCACCACATCGTCATTGCTCTGGCGGAACCGGGCGGTGTCAAACTTGGGCTTGCCCATGTCGTCAAACAGGCCGTTGGGGCACAGGGGCACGTCCCGGAGGGTGGTGATGTTGTAGCCGCTGATAATCTCCTCGCTGCGGGTAGCCTCCAGGGTCACCTTCCGGTGGACCATGGAGTGATTCACGGAGCGCTGAATCTTCCGGTCAAAATCCTCATCAATGCCGCTGAGAAGCACATTCCGGTCGTGGTTGTGGGCGTAGAAATCGGGTTTCAGGACGCTGATGGGGTTTTTGTGGGGGTCGTTGGTCTCCCAGGCCAGCTCCTTCACCCCGTAGGCCTTCCGCACGTCGCCCAGGTTCCGCAGCACATCGCTGTCGCAGAACTCTCCGAAGAACCAGGGCATGGTGTTCCGCCAGGTGGGGGTAAAGGTCTCCACCAGCTGCTCAAAGTGGTTCAGGTCCGCATAGAAGTGGTAGTCGTAGTAGTCGGCATACTCCTCCTGCAATCCCTCGTAGCACTCCCCGGAGCCGGAATTGTCCTTTACCAGGGTGTGGGTGGTCTCCTTCACCAGGGTATACATCTGGGAAAGTATATCGCTTCCCACCCCGTCGTTCAGCTCGCAGCCTAAGGTGGTGAGCAAAATGGAGGGGTGTCCTGCCAGCTGCCGGAGAATCCGGGGATACTCCCGGCGAATCCGCTGGGGAAGCTCGGGAGTGGGGTCAGGCAGCCACAAAGGCAGCTCCACCCAGGAAATGACACCTTCCCGGTCGGCCTTGTTCAGGTAATTCTGCCGGGGGATATACAGGCAGTGCTTGATGGCGTTCATGCCGTATTCCCGGATGCCGGAAATCTCCCGGTCAATCTCCTCCCCGGTGGGGACGGGAATCAGCTTGTCGTCATAGTAGCCCCAGTGAAGGGCTCCCCGGAGGTACAGGGGCTTGCCGTTGAGAAGCAGGCGGCTTCCCTTTCCTTCCACGGTGCGAAAGCCCATGGTGGTGTGCAGGGGAATTTTCTCATCGTCGCAGGTCAGCTCTCCCAGCACCGTATACACTGCCGGGCTTTCCGGGCACCAGAGCCGGGGATTTTCCACCTGCCCCTCCAACCGGAGGATGGTCTTCTCCGGGCCGAAGGTCTTTTGGAAGGTCTTGACCTGCCGTCCGTCCCCCTCCAGAAGGGTCACCGTCAGTTCCACCTCCCGGGAAGGCTTTTCCAGAAGTCCTGCCTCAAATCGGAAGGTGCCGTCGGCGTCGCCGTTGGCAAAGTGGTATTCGCAGAATACGTTTTTGCTTTCCAGCAGCTTCACGCTGCCCCAGATGCCGCCGAAGGTGTGGAGCACGTCGGGGATGAAGCCGCTGAGCACCTGCCGCAGGGGGAAGGGGTCTGAATCCTGGTAGCCGGGCTTGGTGACTGCCAGCCGCAGCCGGTTTTCACCGTCCCGGAGAAGCTTTGTCACATCCAGCAGGAAGCTGTCCCACATTCCCTCGTGGGTTCCGGCCTTTTGGTCGTTTACATAAATTTCGCAATAGTAGCTCACCGCCTCGAAAGACAGAGCACAGTGCATATCCTTTTCCAGGGCAAGGTCAAACTGCCGCTCAAAAATCACAGGCTGGGCAATGTCTTTTTGCTCCGTATAGCTGTCGAAGCAGCCGGGAACCTGCATGGGCTGGGGCTGGGAACCCGGCAGGGTACCCTGCCAGAGGCCGTCCAGGGCAATGGTGCGCATAGGGTTTCCTCCTTATCCTTTAATACCGGAGGCGGCAATGCTGTTTTGAACCTGCTTCTGAGCCAGGGCATAGAACAGGATTCCGGGCAGCACCACCACCGTCAGGGCAGCGAAGGTGTTGGTGTAGTTGTAGGAGAACATGGAGTTGAACAAAATGGTAACCACAGGCAAGGTCCGGTTCTGGGAAGAGGTCACCAGCAGGTTTGCGTAGTAGAACTCATTCCAGTTGGCCAGGAGCATCAGCACGCCGGCGCTCACCAGGCCGTTCTTAGCCAGGGGCATATTGATTCTGGTAAACACCTGGACGAAGCTGGCGCCGTCAATGGTAGCCGCCTCGCTCAGCTCGTCGGGGATGGCCTGGAAGGTGGCTTTCAGGATGAACATGGACATGGCCATGCCGGTGGACAGATACACAAGGGCCAGTCCTTCCCGGGTGTTATACAAATCCAGATCGATAATCAGGCTGAAAATAGGCTGGGTCCGGGAGTGGGCAGGCACCAGCAGGGTCATGGTAAAGAGGGCATAGAAGAGAATCTTGCCCGGGAACTTGTACTTGGCAATGACATAGGCGGCGGCGGTGTAAATGACCAGAGCCAGGATGGTGGGCACGAAGCTCACATAGATGGAGTTGAGGGTATAGGTGAGAAAATCATAGTTTTCAAACAGATACCGGTAGGCGTCGAAGTTAATCTGGGAGGGCAGCACGAAAGGGCCGCTCATAATCTCGCCATTGGTCTTGAACGAGGACATAATCACCCACAAAATGGGGAAAACGGAGACCACCACAGTAAAAATCAGAAGAAAATACATGATGGTTTTCACGCTTATTTTTTTCACCAGCTTCACGAGTATTCCCTCCTTCTTAATACACCGGGTCGTCCATGCGGAACAGCTTGTTGACAATGAGCAGGGTCAGCAGGCCCAGCACCAGCATGACAACGCCATAGGCGTTGGCCACGCCGTATTTGCCGTCCTGAATGGCCCGGACCAGCATCACCGGCAGGTTCATGGTCTTGCCGGCGCCGTTGGTGGTGAGGTAAATGGCCTCATACATGGCAATTCTTGCGGTGATGGAGCAGATGACGCCGGTACCGATGGCGTTGCGGCACAAAGGCAGGTCAATGCGCATAATCTGCTGCCACTTGGAAGCGCCGTCCAGAGTGGCCGCCTCATGGAGCTGCTCGGGAATGGCCATCAGGTCGCCCTGCACCAGCAAAGTCACAATCACGGCGTAAAACAGCCAGGTAAGGGTAATGGCCCAGAAGGCCTCCGGCTTCTGGAAGAACCAGTCGCAGGCAAAGTCCGGATCAAAAATACGGATGATGCTGTTGAGCATACCGATGTCGTTGCGGAAGAAATATTTATAGATCATGGACCAGGCAGCCACGGAAATCACGTTGGGGATCATAAAGACCACCTGGGTGAACCGCCAGCCCTTGGGCTTCTCCCGGAAGATGAAGGCCATGAGGATGCCAAAGCCTACATGAAGAGTCGCCGCAATAAAAGCCCAGCCCAGCAGATTCCAAAGGGATTGGTAGAAAATTTTGTTCTGGAACATCTTGGTGTAGTTGGCCAGTCCGTCAAACTTGGGGGCATTGAAGCCATCCCACTGGCAGAAGGAAGTGACCACCACCGTCACAATGGGCATGAGATAAAAGGCCAGGAAGATAAACACGCAAGGCAGCAGGAACAGATAAATCCAGAAATACAGCTGGGCCTTGTTGGTGCGAAGTGCAGGTGCTTTCAGTCTTTTCTTTTTCGTTTCACCGTTGGTGCGTAGTGCAGGTGCTTTCAGTCGTTTCATTTTCGTTTCACCTCTATAATTGGCAGACATAGAAAACGAACAAGTATGTGCGGCGTTGTTTTCCACAGCCGCCGGCACAAACTTGTTCGTTGTTGAGACTTACTTACGGAACGGTTCGCCCCCGCGGGGGAGTATTCCCTTAGCCGAGGGCTGCCGCAGCGTTGGTCAATTCAGCGGCGAACTGCTCGGGGGTCCACTCGCCCTTCAGCAGCATGGGCAGCATGTTGGAGAAGTCGCCGGTGAACAGGCTGGCGCTGATGGCATCGCTCCAGTTGACGATGTAGGTGGTGTCGCTGTTCAGGCCGGTAGCGAAGTCAGCCAGCAGCTTCTTCTCGGACAGAGAGGCGTTGAACTCGTCGGAGTAGGTCAGGTTGGGAGCGGAGCCGCCCTCAGCCAGGATGTAGGCCTCGACTTCCTCGGGACGGCACATGAAGGCGAAGAAGGCCAGGCCGGCTTCCTTCTGATCCTCAGGCAGACCAGCGGGCATCATCCAGTCGTAAACGTAGGGGTTGGCAATGGCCACATTCTCGGGGTAGTAGTCGCCGGCGACGGTGGTGCCGTCAAAGCCGTTGGACCAGTCGGTGGGATCGAGAACCTTGTCGATGATCCAGGTGCCGTCAGGCAGGACGGAGCTCTGCTTGCCGTAGAAGCCGGTAGCGGCATCGGGGTAAGTAGCGCCCACAGCGTTCTCCCAGCCGTTGGACTGGTACAGAGCCTGCAGCTTGCCGAAAGCCTCAATGAGGATGGGGTTGTTGAAGTCGGTGATCTTCTCGGATACGCCGGCCTTCAGCAGTTCGGGACCGCCCTCGATGCTGCCGATGATAGCGGTGAGCAGCAGGCTGGTGGTCCAGCCGCCTTCAGCGGTCTGGAAAGCGATCTTGGTGTCGCCCAGAGCAGTGGTGAACTCATCCCAGGTCATCTCGGTGACCTTCTTGCCGCCCAGGTCGATCATGGTGGTGTTGTAGTACAGGCCGGTGGGTCTGAGCACGGTCAGAGGCAGGGCAACCACCTTGCCGTCCTTGGTGCAGAAGTCCACGGAGTCCTGGATGAACAGCTTCTCCATCTCGGGATCGGAGGAGATGAAGCTGCTCAGGTCTTCCAGCATGTTGTTGGCAATCAGGTAGTCCTCAACCCACTTGGAATCGCTGCACTGGAAGATGGTGGGAAGCTCGCCCTGGAGAGCCAGCTGCTTGATCCGGTCGGTGTGGGTGTTGGAGGGAGATTCCTCGATGATGATCTTGTACTTGCCCTCGTATTCCTTGTTGAAGCGCTCAACCTGTGCCTCGAAGAACTTGGCACCGGCGTCCTCACCGGTACGGTAGGTGGGCAGGATCACTTCGATTACATCCTGGGAACCGCCCTGGGTGGTGCCGTCGGTGCTGTCACCGGTGGGGGTGGTGGTGGTTTCGTTGCCGCCCTGCTCCTTCTGGGCGCAGCCGGTAAACAGGCCGCACAGCAGCAGGACCGCAAGCAGTACGCTAAGAACCTTTTTCATTGTTTTTTCCTCCTTGGTTTTTTGTTTGGGTTTCGGGGTCGCTTTCGGTAAACCGTTTTATCCGTTTGGCTGTCTTTATTCTATACACGAATTTTTCAAATGTTAACCCATTATTCTCGTATTATCTGCTTTTGCATCGTAAAAAAACGCCCCCATTTTTTGTGTATTTTGCCATGTTAAAAAGTGGTAACTCGCTTTATCTATCTCTTTCCTTTTTGGGAATCCTGTGCTATAATAATTTTACTTTATTTAATGTATGCAGCCCCCCAAAGGAGGATTTGCCATGTATACCATCAAGGATATTGCCAACGAGGTGGGCGTCTCCCCCACCACCGTATCCCTGGTACTGAACAAGCGCCCCTGCCGGGTTTCCGACGAAACCAGAAAACGCATCCAGGATGTGGCCAAGGAGCACAACTACGCCCCCAACTACTCCGCCCGGGCCCTGGTCACCAAGCAGACCCGCACCCTGGGGCTTATCATGCCCGACATCTCCAACCCCTACTTCTCAGAGCTGGCCAAGGGCATCGAGCGGGAAGCCCACAAGCAGGGCTACTTTGTGATTTTCTGCAACTCCAACGACCAGGGCAAGAAGGACGTGGAGAATTTGCAGCTGCTTCTGAACCGGCAGGTGGACGGGGTGGTGCTGGTAAGCTCCATCTCCGACGACGAAATTCCCCTGGCCAACGAGTTCAACGCCCTGGCTGCCCGGAGCCGGGTGCCGGTGGTGCAGTTTGACCGGCAGCTCATCGGCAGCAGCTACGACATTGTGAGCGTCAATCACCGGATGGGCGGGTATCTTGCCACCCGGTTCCTCCTGTCCCAGGGCTACCGCTCCATCGGCTGCATCACCGGCCCTCTGAACCGCTCCTTCTCCCGGGACCGGCTGGAGGGGTATCTGGACGCCCTGCGGGAATACAACATCCCCAAAAACGACGCCCTGATTGCCTCCGGGGACTTTACCTTGCAGTCGGGCCTCCTTCAGGCCCAGCCCCTGCTGGAAAACGGCTGCGACGGCATTTTCGCCTGCAACGACCTGATGGCCATTGGCGTCATCAAGGCTTTGAAGAAGTATCACTACCGGCTGGGAGAGGATTTCGGCCTGGTGGGCTTCGATAACAACCCCTTCTGTGAATACCTGGAAACCCCTCTGACCAGCGTGGACCAGAACATCTACGATATGGGCAAGGAGACCTGCCGCCTGGTAATCAAGCGCATCCGCCAGAGCCGGAAGCCCTCCGACGCCGGCGCCTACGGCGCCCAGGAAATCCGCTTCACCCCCGGCCTGGTCATCCGCTCCTCCGCCGGCCCCAAGAAATAACATCCCCACCACGCAAAAACCGCCCTGCCGTTTTTCGGCAGGGCGGTTTTGTTTAGGGGGCGCTGTGGCTTCTTAGTACCGTTTCCTCCGGGAAAAATTCCCAGTTGTCCATATCCCAGATATTGTCCTGCACCGCCACCCACTGAGAGGGGGCGAAGCTGTTTTCCAGTTGGTTACTCAGCTGCCACTGGAAGGACAGGGGGATATACTGCTTGTGGGCAGATTTTTCCTCCGTGGTGACGGGATTTCCCGTAAAGGGATTTACAGGATTCTTCACCAGTCCCTGAAAAGCCAGGAAAGGCACATCGGCGTTGGTCATAAAGTCCTGGGACTGGGTAAAGCCCTGGGCCCCAAAGTCCTTCACCATCAGAAGGGGCACAAACCGCTCCAAATCCTGGAGCTTCCCGTTGCCCTGGGTGGCCAGGGCATCCATCTGCCACTGCTCTGAGCCGTGGTCGGATACCAGAATAATCCGGGTGTTGTCATACACCCCCTCCGCCCGGAGGTAGTCCAGCCAGGCACCGATTTTGAGCAGTGCCGCCATGTTGGACTGATAGTGGATAATCTGGCTCACATTGTTCATTTTCAGCACCCGCCCAGCCTCATCCCGGCGGTTCTGGAGCAGATCCCCGAAGGCGGAGTTGTCCACTTCCTCCTGGGGCACATAACCGGGAAGCTGGAGCATCATGGGCTCATGGGTGGTGTCGTTCCCCAGAAACAGGAAGGTATTTTCCTCTCCCTCCCGGATTTGGGTCACCTCCGGCAGACCCTCCAGCACCTGATAGTGCATCATAAAGCCCCGGCGGTAGCCGGAAGCGCTGGTATTGCTCCAAAGGCTCTGATTGCCGTATTCCTTCTTGTCCCCGCCGGGGGCACGGAGGTACTGACCCCCGTCATACACCAGGAACTGGGCAGGCAGAGGCAGGGTTTTCATCAGGGAGAAGCAGAAGAAATTCCGCAGATTCCGCTCCTGGGTGCCGCTGTACTTCTCCCGCTGTCCGGGCTTCCACTGGGCGATGTAGGCGTTGCAGTTGGGGATGTCCTGAAAAATACTCAAATCCGGCACCCACTGGTAGTTGGCATAGGGGGGATTGGCCACCGTCACCTGGTAGCCCGCCTGGGAAAAGAGGGTGGGCATAAGCTTCAAAGCCTCGTTGTGCTTTTCCACCATGGTCTTGTCCTCCCGGCGGTTCAGCTCCACCGGGGTGTACTCATAGCCCCCCAGCAGGGCGGGGCTGGCGAAATTGGTGTGGCCGCCGAAGGAGACGCTGTTGCCGTAGTAGGTAAAGCCGTCAAACAGGGCTACGAGCTCCGGCTTCTCCGCCACCATAAAGGGGACATACTCTCCCAGGGCCCGGTCCAGCATGATGACCACCACGTTCTTTCCCTCTTTGCTCAGAGGAATCCGGAACTGCCGGTCCTGGGCAGGGGTCGCTTCCAGGGACTTGACCGACCGGTACACCTGCAGGGTGTTAACGCCTGCCATGCACCCCAGGCTGAGGGCTGCCACCAAAAGCACCAGGGCAGGCATTTTCCGGAATTTGGCTGCCAGGAAAAAGAGGACTCCCCCCAGCACCACCCACAGGGCGATGTTTCCCCACTGCTCGGCATAGGGGAACCACAGGCCGGTTTCGTACTGCAAATCCGAGGAGATGACCCCCAGCTTGCTGCCGAAGAACAGGTAGGTAGCCAGCATCACCCCACCCAGGGCAAAGAGGCTCCGCTCCAGGAATACCTTTCCCCCGGGCTTTGCCAGGCCGTAGAACACCGGCAGCCACAGAAGAAAAGTACCTGTTGCCATGGCGGCAGAAGCCACCAGGAACCACAAAGGATGGACAAAGTGGGTAAGGTCCACATACTCCTGGGGAGAGGCGGCTAAGTAGGCAGAGGGAATCAGCACACCGATAAGCACCGTGAGAAACACGCAGCCGGTGTAGAAGGTCTTTTTGTCCGGCTGCCATTCCTTTTTCGCCCGGACTTTCTTGGCCGGGGCAGGCTTTCTTCCCCGGAAAATCCGGTAGCAGATGTTCTTCCCCAGAGAAAAGACGTTGTTGAGCGTCCAGTAGAACACCAGACAGGCAGGAGAGTTATACAGAAATACCAGAAAGAACGCCGCCATGGCGTACACCTGGATTTTGCTCTTCAAGGGAAAACCTTTCAGGTACAAAACGCTGGACAAGATGTTGATACCGGTCATCACAAAGGGCAGCACATGGATGCTCAGTCCCCCGATGGTGAGAAGGGTATCGGGCACGCCCAGGTTTTC
Source organism: Candidatus Faecousia excrementigallinarum (assembly GCA_018713285.1). Lineage (GTDB taxonomy): Bacteria > Bacillota > Clostridia > Oscillospirales > Oscillospiraceae > Faecousia > Faecousia excrementigallinarum. The sequence goes on along the minus strand of DVFK01000080.1, from coordinate 31,994 downwards.
AATGGGGCCAAGAGGCGTCCCCTCCATGATGGAAAGGTGGGACAGAAACTGATAGGCCGCCATGAAGAAGGGAATCTCCAGAAGCAAAGACACAGAGCCTTTCATGGCATCTGTAGGCTTGTAGTGGTTCTGGCGGTAGTAGGTCTGAAGAATCATCATCCGCTCGTCCCCGGTGAAGGTCTTGCGGATGTGTCCCACCCCGGCAGAGAGCTTTGCCTCCACATCCCGAGCCCGCTCCTGCATGGCGTCCGCCCGCTTGTAAAGGGGCAGCACCAGAATGTTCATCACCAGGCTCAAAAACACAATGGAGAGGCCGGGATTGCCGGTAAGCTGATAGGAAAGGGTAAAGACCATTTCAAATACCAGTTTCAGCGGCCCAATCAGAATGGTTTCCAGAATGGATAAGAAAGACATGGTTTCACCCCTCCTCTCCGGCGTTCAGCTCCCGGAGCTTCTTCTCTATATAATCCGCAGCCAGCTTGGCTCCCTGACCCGGATAGGCCCAGGTCTCTGCCATTACCTGGTGGCGTCCTTCCTCGTACCGGGCATCGGTGAGGCAGGCGTCAATCAGGGACTTGAGGTTGGGCATATTCTCCCGGGTGAGCGCCTCGCCAATCCGGGGCAGAGCCCCCACCGTCCACAGGGGGTCTTTCAGCCACCAGGCGTCATATGGCCCCAAATCGAAGTTGGGGTCGGTGTAAATCACCGGCTTGTCGTAAATCAGGGAGAATTCAAAAATCACCCCGGAGAAGTCGGAAATCAGAATGTCCGAACGGCGCAGCACCTGGAAGTTATCCGTATCCCGGTTCCATTCCAGCTGGTCGCTCTCCGGGAATTCCCGCTGGAGGGAATCCATCAGCTCCTTTTCCGAGGCGAAGGACTGGGGGTGGGGACGGACAATTACATGGTAGCCGGTATTCAGCAGCACCCGGAGAATCTCCCCGCCGTACACGGAAAACAGGGCGCTTTTGCCCCAGGAGGGTGCCAGCAGCACCGTGGTGGGATGCTCCGGAACCGGTCCAGCCTGAGCAAGACGTTCTGCCATCCCGTCCATATAGGGAATACCCACCTTCACCAGTTCCTTAGGGGGACGCTCCCGCTGGGCTTCCAGCTGGCGGAGCTGTTCAATCTGATAGTCGCCGGAGAGAAGCACGGCGTCATAGTAGTCCAGGCCGAACATCCGGTAGAGGGTAATGTCACTGGGGGCGTGGGGGATGTGGACATACCACTTCACATCCGGGGAGCGCTTCCACTGGTACACGTCCAGACCCGGGGTGGTGGAAAGGAGCACGTCCGCCCGGAGGTAGTTCAGCTTGGTAAAGGCCCGGTTTTCCTTGCCGATGCACATTGCCTTTATGTGGGGGTCCTTTTGGGTGAGAGCCGGGTCGTCGGGGGACTGGGTCATATACACGGTGTCAATGCCCCGGCTGCCCAGCTCCCGGCAGATGGGGGCAAAGATGTTCCAGTACCGCTTGTCGTCGGAGAAAATCACAAAGGGGTGTTTTTCCCGGGTGTCCTTGCTCTTGCCGCCGGAGAGGCGGAACCGAAGCCGAATCCACAGCATCCGCAGTGTGTAGACAAAGGCTCCCAAAATGCCAATGAGCACCGTAAAGAGCATACTCCCGGTGCCCGGGTCGATGTAAAGAATTACCTGCATACCGCCGCTTCCAGCCTCCCGAATTCCGCCAAAAAGCCCTTCAGCCGGGTATACCGCTCCGCCGCCCAGTCCTCCATGGGCTGTCCGTCATAGGGGACCCGGGTCTTGGCCCACAGGGTCCACAGATAGTCAACATAAATCTTGTTGGCTAAAAACCGCCGCTGTTCCTCCCCGGTGGGCTTCCGCTGGAGATAACTTTCCAGCAGCCGGTTGTCCTGCTCCTGGGTGTAGCCAGCCTCGATGGACACATCCGCCAGATCCCACATGGGGTCATTCATTCCAGCGTATTCCCAGTCCAGCAGGTACAGCTTGTCCGCCCCCTGTACCCAGTTTTCACACAGGGGGTCGTTGTGGCAAGGGACCAGGGAGGGCTCCGGCAGACTTTTCCGGATTTTCGCCACCGCTTCCTTAATCTCTGGGTAATCGGCGTACATAGGCACGCCCTTATTCTTGATAATCCCCTCATAGGATTCTGCCATGGAGAACACCTGGAAGGGCACCCCGGTGTCTTTGCCGCAGGTATGTACCCGGCGAAGAAGCTCTGCCGCCTGGGCAATCCGCTCCGGCTCTTGCAGGGCGGCGGCGCACAAAGTCTGGGCTTTGGGAATGTACCGGCTGACCTTCTCACCCCCGTCTCCAAAGTACAGTAGTGGAGCGTCCACCCCCAGGGAGCAGGCCAGGGTGGTGCTGATTTTCTCATCGGCCCGGCAAATCATGTCCCCGGTTCCCTCCCCGGGAATCCGCACCACATAGATTTCGCCGTTTTCCAGCACGGTCTTGTAGGTGCGGTTGGTCAGTCCTCCCAGACGTTCCAGCCGGGCATAGTCCTCCGCCCCCAAAACCCTTTGCAAAAGCTCCCGAATCCGGGGGATGTCCCGGGTCTCAATCTGTCTTGCCATTACCCTTCCCTCACAATTCTTTCCTGATAGTTGTAGTAGTAGTGCTTACCCTGCCAGCAGAAGGAAAAGCCCTCCGCCGCATTGGTGCTGCCCCGCAGAGCCCGAAGCCGGGTGAGTTCTCTCTCCTGGCAGCCCAGCTGGGCCGCCGCATCCTTTAAGATAACAGAGCGGCTGTCCTCCCAGTAGGAGGGGTCAAACTCCCGCAGCTCGTCCAGGGTGTCAAATTCAAAAATCGTCCCATCCGGGTAGCACCGGCGCTTCATGGAAAGCTTATCCAGATGGTCGGCATAAATCCCTTCCCACAGCTTGTCCCTGGTTTCCGGCAGGTCATAGACCCTTTCCAGAATATCCAGAAACGTCCGGGAGAAGTCCCTATCCCAGTAGGTATGTCCCAGCATATACCAGGCATCCCTCCCCCCGATTTCCACCCGGTTAATCACATCCTCTTTGTCCGTGTAGACGCACCACTCCTGGGTCGGCCCCTGGGCGAACACCGTGGCGTAGTAGCTCTCCGCCACCTCCGGTTCAAAAGGATTGCTGGCAAAATAATTGTCCCCGCAGCACACGTAGGAATTGCCCAGCACCTCCCGGGCGGCATAGATGCTTCCGTGGTTGTTCCGATGGGCATACTGGGAATTTTCCAGAATATGCACCCCGAACTTCTTTTGTAAGTAGGAGAACCGGTCCCCCATGTATCCCACCACCAGGTAAATGTCCCGGATGCCTGCCGCCCGGAGCTGGGAAATCTGCCGTTCAATGAGAACCTCTCCCCGCACCCGGGTCAGCCCCTTGGGGTGCTCGTAAGACAGAGGGGCAAAGCGGCTGGAAGTCCCGGCCACAATCATCACTGCGTTGTCAACCTTTGCCATGGTATCCCTCCAAAAAGTATGGGTGTTTCCATTAGAATTTTGTCAATTATAGCAAAAACTGCCATCTGTGTCAACGCTTATGGAGGAAAAGGGAGGGTAGAACCGTGTCGGTATTTCCTGTTGACATTTATGAGGAAAGCTGGTAGAATAGCCCCAATATGTTTGGGAATGAAGTTCTCCCTCGGCCATGCCGGAACCGCCTGAAACGCTAATGACTTCTGCACTTGTGCAGAGGTCATTTTTTTGTTTTTCGGGGGAGAAAAGAGAAACAGGAGGTATTTTTTATGTTAACATCTTTGGGCTATATTTTCCTGGTGGGGCTGTCCCTGGGCGGGATTTGCCGGAAGCTGCGGCTGCCCCGGATTGTGGGGATGCGCTTTACCGGCGTGGTGCTGGGGCCCTATGTGCTGGATTTGCTGGACCCCTCCATTTTGTCCATTTCCGCCCAGCTTCGGCAGATGGCCCTCATTATCATTTTGCTGAAAGCGGGACTCTCCCTGAACCTGCGGGACTTGAAGCAGGTGGGGCGGCCTGCGGTGCTTTTGTCCTTTGTGCCTGCCAGCTGTGAGATTCTGGCCTTTACCCTCTTTGCCCCCTGGCTTCTGGGAGTGAACCGGATGGAGGCAGCCCTCATGGGGGCGGTGCTGGGGGCGGTGTCCCCGGCGGTGGTGGTGCCCAAAATGGTGCAGCTGATGGAAGGGGGCTACGGCACCGGGAAGCGTATCCCCCAGATGATTCTGGCGGGGGCTTCCTGCGACGATATTTTCGTCATTGTCCTCTTTACCACCTTTTTGTCCATGGTCCAGGGCGGCAGCGTCCATATGGGGGATTTTCTCAACATCCCCATCTCCATTGTCCTGGGCATCGCCCTGGGCGCAGTGGTGGGACTGGGGCTTTCCTGGTTTTTTGAAAGGGCCTGGGCACACCGTCAGCCGGTGCGCAACAGCATGAAGGTGATTGTGGTGCTGGGGGTGTCCTTCCTTCTCATGGCGGTGGAGGAATGGGCAAAAGGCACCGTGGCGGTGTCCGGCCTTCTGGCAGTGATGAGCATGGCCTGTACCATCAAAATCAAGTCCGTGGCTGCGGTGAGTAAACGGCTGTCGGAGAAATTCGGGAAGCTCTGGCTGGGAGCGGAGGTGCTGCTGTTCGTCCTGGTGGGCGCAGCGGTGGATATTTCCTATACCCTCACCGCCGGGCCTCTGGCCATTGCCATGATTGCCCTGGCGCTGGTGTTCCGGGGCGTGGGGGTGTGGCTGTGCCTGCTGGGCACCGGGCTTACGGCTAAGGAGCGGCTGTTCTGCATCATCGCCTACTGCCCCAAGGCCACGGTGCAGGCAGCCATCGGCTCCGTGCCCCTGGCGATGGGTCTGCCCTGCGGACAGCTGATTCTCTCCACAGCGGTGCTGGCCATCCTCATTACCACCCCTCTGGGAAGCCTGGGAATGGAGCTGACCTACGGAAAATTCTTAAGCCGGGAGAATCCTTGACAGAATCACCGGGATGGGGTATGATGAAGAAAATTCCCCTTGTTCCGGGGGAAAAGGTTTCACCAAGGAGAAATACCCATGAACAGATTGTTTAATGCCGACTCGGGATTCATGCGGGGTCTGTCCCGGATGACGGATCTTGTCCTTTTGAATTTGCTGTTTCTCATTACCAGTATTCCCATTGTGACCATTGGCGCCTCCGCCTCCGCCCTTTACAGCGTGTTCTTCCGGTGGCACCGGCAGGAGGAGTCCGGGTACGTGAAGGCCTACTTCCACGCCTTTGCCCGGGATTTCAAGGAAGCCACCCTCATCTGGCTGGCCTTTGTGGCGTTCATGGCCATCAGCCTGTTTGACATCTGGTTTTTCTTTTATCAGACCGAGCCCCTGAACTATTTTGCGGTGGTGTTCTGCTTCCTGGGCTCCGTGGGCCTCTTTACCTACAGCTACGCCATCATTCTGGTGAGCCTGTTCCGGAACAGCTTCCGGGGCACCCTGAAAAACGCCCTTCTCATGGCCGTGGGCTACTTCCCCAGAACCCTGGTGATGGCCGTAATCAACCTGTTCCCCTTCCTCCTGGTGGGACTGTTCCCCGGTCTTGCCATGCAGTTCGGATGGTTTCTGGTGCTCTTCGCCTTCTCCGGCGGTGCCTACCTGAACAGCCTTCTGCTGCGGCCGGTCATTCTTCCCATGCTGGAAAAAGAAGGGTAAAAGCGGGCAGAAAGCAACGCCTGCCGTAAATTCCCCAAAATTGAATTGCCGGCTCCCCATAATTGGGAGCCTCCCCTCGCCCGGTAGCTTTACCGGGCGATTTTTTGTCAAAAAACTTCTGAATTATGTCGCTTTTCCGTGATAATGCCTTTTACTTTTCCCCATTTTCTTTTTCGCCATTGTGCACAACTAATCTACTTAATTTTAGACGCATTGCACGAAAATTCAATCCGTATCACAATGGTTATTTACAAAAAGTTCTAAAAATGTTATGCTTTCCTTAAAGAAACAAAGCGCATCCATGGTCTTAGCTGTGTATTTACGCTTTGCTTTTCTTATTCCCGAATGATAAACCGTTTTATCACAAAGAAAAACCATTGTTTCTATCTGTTTGGCTGCGGAACGAAACAAAACACAAGAAAGGACATGGCTATGAAAAACGCATTTACACGCTTTCTGGCAATCCTGCTGGAGCTGTGTCTGGCATCCGGCGGTCTGACCTCCGTGGCAGCCGTGGGCACCGATGCCTCCCCCCAAAATGCGCCCCCCGCAGGATACGACCCCAATGTCATCGACTATTCCTTTGACCAGCTGGCGGACTGGGGCTACAGCTTCGCCCTGGCCGGCAACGAGTACCGCTGGCAGACCTTCACCGCCACCAAGGACGGCACCATGGAGGCTGTGGAAGTGGTGCTCCTGAAGAAGGATGCGGTAACGGAAGCCTTCATTGACCTCCACGCAGAACTTTACGCCGTGGCAGACGGTATGCCCACCGGCGAACCTCTGGCGGTAGGCACCACCCTCTCCGGCAACCAGGTGAACACCGCCGTAGCCGGACAGACCGTCACCGACGACATGATTACCCGCCTGGAGCTGACCTATGAGCTGGAAGCCGGCAAGCAGTATGCCGTGGTGCTCAAATCCAGCAAGGTCACCGGCAACGGCGGCGACACCACCGGCGAAGGCCAGTGCTACGACTGGTTCTGCGGCACCCGGAACGAGGCTGAATTTTTCGGCAAGACCAGCGGCGTAGACCCCATCAACTGGGTAGACGAAAGCGGCCTGGGCACCGCCTGGATGAAGGTGTACTACCAGAGAGCCCCCATGACCATCGACTACTCCTTTGAAACCTCTGCCAACGGCTTCGGCTTCGGTGCCACCGGCAACGAATGGCGCTGGCAGTCCTTCACCTCCAACCAGACCGCAGACCTCCGCTCCCTGGATCTGCGGGTAGCCAAGTTTGACCACAGCGGCGAAAGCGGCCTGGAGGAGATTCACGACCTGATTGTGGCAGTCTTTGCCACCAACGACGAAGGCCTGCCCACCGGGGATCCCCTGGTGCAGACCACCGTCCCGGCGGAGAACATCACCTCCAACGAGCCCTTCAACGTCCCCATCTCCTGCGAGCTGGAAGAAGGCGTGCGGTACGCTGTGGCCATGACCATGGAAACGCCCCTGTCCCTCCACGGCGGCTATGACTGCTATGGCTGGGCCACCGGCAGCGTGGCTGCTGCCGATGAGACCGGGGAGCAGTTCGGCAAGACCGCCAACGGCTCCGATGTGAACAACATCACCGAGAATAACTGGGTGGTGGAAGACCTGGGCACCGGCCGGATGAAGGTCAACTACGGCGAGGCTCTGCCTCCCGAGCCGGAACCCACCACCATCACCGTAAAGGCAGAGTCCTCCATGCTGGAAATCGGCGGCACCACAGAGCTCTCCGCCGTGGTCACCGACCAGTACGGGGAAGTGATGGAGGGTCAGACCGTCACCTATACCTCTCTGGATGAGACCAAGGCTACCGTGGAAGGCAGCACCGTCACCGCAGTGGGCCCCGGCGTGGTGCAGATTCAGGCCACCTGCGGCAGCGCCACCGGCACCGTCAGCCTGTCCATCCTGGACGAGGACGGCAAGGTCATCCCCGTTCCCGGCATGGTCATCACCCAGGATACGGTGTTCAAGCCCGGCGTCTATGACTTTGGCGGTGCCGAGGAAGGCATCCTCATTGCCGGCAGCAACATCACCGTAGACGGCACCGGCGTGGTCATCCAGAACGCCGCCCCGGAAACCCTCCTTGAGAACGTGACCACCGGCGCTTACGCCTACCAGCTCAACGCCGCAGACGGCCAGCAGGTTTACATGCTGACCCGCTCCTGGGATATGGGCAGCGCCGGCACCATCCGCCTGAGCCTGGATGTAAAGGCCGACAACTTCTCCGGCGCCATGAAGGTGTACGTATCTGAAAACGGCACGGACTTCACCCAGGTGGCCTCCAAGACCGACGTCACCAGCGAGTGGAGCACCCTCACCGCTGACCTGTCCGCCTATTCCGGCAAGACCGTGAAAATCCGCATTGCCTATGAGGCAGGCGGTGCCGTTCCTGGGGACCTGGGTCTGAAAATCGACACCATAGAGCTTTTTGAGGACGGGGTCCGGACCTTCAGCGACCTGGCAGAGTCCAAGGTCTACTACTGGTGGGATGTGTCCTACGGCGACGGCGTCCGGGTAGAAAACGGCATGAAGAACAAGCCCTTCGACCGCACCACCTATGCCATCCCCACTTCCCGGTTCCAGGGCGTGGGCATCCAGGCCGACGGTGTTTCCAATGTAACCATCAAGGGCTTCACCATCAGCGGCTTCCACGATGCCATGTATATCACCAACTCCTCCGGTCTGGTAATTGAGGACAACAACCTGTCCAACAACTTTACCGACCCCAACGGCGGCTGGGGTGACCAGCTGGGCGGCGCTGTGACCCTGGTATCCGTTCACAACTCCACCATCCGGAACAACATTGCCAACAACAACGCCAACGGCCTGTACCTCAAGTACAGCAACGGCAACACCATTGTAAACAACGACTTCTCCGTCTGCTCCGATGTGTGTCTGGAGATGTGGAATTCCAGCCACAACGACATCCGCAGCAACAATTTCAGCTGGGGCATCCGGATTGATGCCTACGACGAAGTCCACGCCCGGGACTCCACCAGCCAGCTGATGGAGGCAGGCTCCAACTACAACTACTTCTATGACAATGACTTCACCCACGGCGGCGACGGCATTTTCATCCGGGTAGGCAACGGCTGGTCCTGCGAAGGCAACGTATTTGCAAACAACGACACCTCCTTTGCCAACAACAACGCCGTGGAGAGCTGGGCCGGACGGAACTACTTCATCGGCAACAAGGCCAACTACTCCAGCTACGGCTTCTGGATGGGCGGCACCGATGAGTCCAGCCTCTACTACAACGAGGTGGCTTACAACGGCATTATGCCGGCAAACGCCGCCGAGCGGGGTGCCGGTAACGGAGGTCTCGTGTACCTCAACGGCACCGCCGAGCACGTGGAGCTGGTGGGCAACCACATCCACAACAACAACGGCTCCGGCATCGCCATCCGCTACGACGTGAGCAAGCGCACCGATGGGTATGTGGCAGGCCACATCCTCATCCAGAACAACATCATCGAGAACACCGCCAAGGGTGCAGGTGAAGGCGCAGCCATCTATCTGGACTCTGTGGACTGGGTGGACCTGTCCGGCAACAAGCTGGAGGGCAACGTGATTGACGGCGTATACGCCAACCCCAACGGCAAGTATCCTGTGACCAATGTGTTCGAACATGAGGGCACCTACATTGCCGACCGGGAGACCTACGAAGCCACCGCTCCCACCGCTGTGATTTCCGTGGACAAGACCCAGTTCCAGGTGGGCGAGAAGATTACCTTCTCCGCCAAGGACTCCCAGTCCGCCAGCGGCAACCTCACCTATCGCTGGAGCATGGGCGACGACTTTGGCTCCAAGGCCACCGTATTTACCACCGAGACCGTCACCTTCTCCTTTGAAAAGCCCGGCTACTATGACGTGGGCCTCACCGTCACCGATGGCGAGTGGTCCGACATTGCCTGGGTGAACATCAATGTGGTGGCAGAGGGCGAGGAAATCGGCACCGAGGACAGCTCCGAGAACTGGATTTTCGGTTCCGGCGTCAACGGCGGCCAGGACGACCGGGGCGGTGTCCAGGAGGCCATCATCCCGGAGGTAAAGGAATGGGCCACCTTCAAGACCTACTACAACATTGACGGCGACCACTCCATTTCCGTCACCTCCCACAAGGGCGTCAACTCCCTGACCTACCCCGCCACCAAGGATTTGGGTGCAGATTTCAGCCAGGATGCAGCCCTTGCCTTCAGCGCCCGGATTCACGACGAGCGGAACTGGTTCTCCGCCAACTCCCCCACCGTGAAGCTCTACACCGACGAGAACAACTACTTCACCTACCAGGCCAACGACACCTTCCTGTCCCCCCTGAACTTTGCGGACATCAAGGCCGGTCAGTGGCGTACCGAGTGGGTTCCCATGTACATCCCCTACGCCGGAGATGCCAACTGGACCATGACCCGCACCGGTGAGCCGGACCTTTCCAACATCAACTACATTGAAATCATTGCCGAAACCAGCGGCGACGGCACCTACCTGTGGGTGGACGGCCTGAAATCCGTCTACACCGGCGAGGTGGCTCCGGTCTACGGACCCAACCTGTCCACCACCGGCACCGCCGTCTCCAGCGAAGCAGGAGAAGGAGCCAACGCCTCCGCACCTGTGGGCGAGACCATCAATCCCAACGCCTACTGGGTATCTGCCACCGGCACCACCAGCTACTACGGCGTGCAGTACCCCGAAAGCCGTTATGTAAACCGGATTGAGCTGAGCCTGCTGGCTTCCCTCAACGGCAACTCCGCCGTGGCCCTTCCCCAGGACTACACCGTCCAGTATCTGGAAGACGGCACCTGGAAGGACGCCGCCAATGTCCGCCGGGCGGTGAACATCACCAGCGGCAAGAACACCATCGCCTTTGACATGGTGAACGCCGAGGCTGTCCGGGTGGTATTCCAGCACAGCGGCAACAGCGCCGTAGCCCTGTATGGCTTTGCCACCCTGAACACCGGCAACTACGCAGCAGAAACCACCTTCGAGGGCAAGAACCTCACGGTCATCTCTTCCACCATCGACGCCAATGCCACTTTGGAGTCTGTGGAGCTGATGATCAACGTAAACGACCAGTCCTGCTGGCCTCAGGACTACCACGACTTCAAGGTATACCTGAGCGAGGTCAGCGCCGACGGCAGCACTCCCGTGGGGAAGGCTCTGGCCTACGGCACCCTGACCAAGGAGGAGATTACCGAGGGCGGCTTCGGTATCCCCTATGAAATCCAGATGTATACCGCCGATGGCGGACGGTTCGTCCTGGAAGCCGGCAAGCGTTACGCCGTCTGCGCCACCCAGGAGACCGTGAACCCGGATAAGGTTCCCGGACAGGTGGCAGGTGCCCACTACCGCTGGGCCACCAGCAGCAGCATTTCCGCCGGAGCCGACGAGTTCTTCGGCAAGGTGGACGACACCAACCCGGACAACCTGACGGGACACATTGAAGACCTGGGCACCGGCTGGATGAAGGTCCACACCGACCAGGACAGAGGGGACAAGGCCACCGTGGACTTTAGCTGGGAGCCCCTGCCCACCGCAGGCTTCGGCCTGGGCCACGTGGGTGAGCCCGGCCGTTACCAGACCTTCACCGCCACCGCCGACACCGTATACAACATGGTAGACGGCAAGCTGGACGACGGCAAGGCTTGGGTGGTACCCGGCGGCACCGAATCCGTCACCTTCCAGCTGGCATCCGGGGAAGTAATCTCCGGCGTGCAGGTATGGATTGGGGACCAGGTGCCCGAGAGCGTCAAAGTGTTCCTGGGGGATGACCAGGTGGCCGAGGTTACGGAGCTGAGCCAGGGCTTCAACCTGATTTCCTTCTCCGAAACCACCGCTGACACCATCCGGCTGGAAATCACCGGCGCTGCGGACATTTACGAGGTGGAGATCTTCCAGGTACCGGAAGAGACCACGGACCCGGTGGACCCCACTGATCCCACTGATCCTACCGATCCTTCCGAACCCACCGATCCTACCGATCCTTCCCAGCCCACCGATCCCTCCAATCCTTCTGAGCCCACGGATCCCTCCGAGCCCTCCGAGCCTTCCGATCCCTCCAACCCCACGGAGACCACCAAGCCCGAGGACACCAAGGAGCCCACCGATCCTGACGGCCCCGACCAGACCGGCGAAACCTTCGCCCTGGCCACGGTTCTGCTGCTGATGTTTATGTCTGCATCTGCTGTGACCATCCTGCTGGTTCTCCAGCGTCGCAAGCACAACACCCACTAATCCCCAAACTGCCGGCCCATGAAAATGGGTCGGCAGTTATCCTTTATAGTAAAATCCGGTATCGCACCATAGAACGATACCGGGCGGGTTAGGGAAAGAACGATTCGTAGAAAGCTGCCGTGCGAAATTGGCTGCGGGCACTGCCCGCCGATACCGGGCACCGGAGGGGCAGTAACGATTTGCTGAAGATTACCGTGCGTATTGTCACCGGGGGCACCCCGGCGGGCGGGTCAGGGAAGTAGCGAGTAGTAGGAAGCTACCGTGCAAAATTGTCAGCAGGCACTGCCCGCAAAGGCTCCCTTGCCAAAGGGAGCTGGCAAAAATCTTTGATTTTTGACTGAGGGATTCCACAGCAGGCACTTCCCCAAAAGCACAAACCAATGTAACAAGGTACAAGCCCTATAGCTCCCTCCGGGAGGGAGCTGTCACCGCAGGTGACTGAGGGAGCCAGCGGGCGGTAAGCTGACGGTTTGATTTTGGGGTGGTACTTGATAGAGGTTATCAACACCCCGACCTCCACCACAGTAACGATACCGGGCGGGTCAGGGAAGTGACGAGTAGTAGAAAGCCACCGTGCGAAATTGGCTGCGGGCACTGCCCGCCGATACCGGGCGCTGGAGGGGCAGTAACGATTTGCTGAAAGCCACCGTGCGCATTGCCACCGGGGGCACCCCGGCGGGCATTGGCCGCCGCCTGCCCGCTGGGGCAGTTTATACAAAATTGGGGGCTGATTTTCAGCATTTCCATGAAAATGCTTCGGGGAACAGGAAAAATCTTTACATCGCCTTGGGAAAATGGTATATTTTACTTGGATACAAGGCCGCCCTTCGGCGCTTTGTTTTTTCTTCCCGAATTTTGATAAAGCGTTTTATCTATCATAGAAAGGAGTCCTTTTATGATTCAGCCTACCTTGTGGAAGCCGGATTTGCCCCAGGCCTTGGAGCGGCTGGGGGCTTTCTGGGAGCGGGAAATTGTGGACCGTCCCTGTATCTCCATCAAAGCCCCCAAAATCCCCGGCGCCAACGTGTCCCCCTTCCTGAATACCCGGGAGTATCACGGCGACAAAGCCGCCCTTGTCCGCCACTGGACGGACCCGGAGACCATCTGCCGGGAGCGGGTGGAGGAGATGAGCCAGACCTTCTTCGGAGGGGAGGCTCTGCCGGCGGTTTTCCAGAACTACGGCACCAGCGGCCACTGCAACTACTTCGGCGCCCAGCCGGAATATGGGCGGGACACCATCTGGTTTAACCCCATTCTCCCGGACACCGCCCCGGAGGGCTTCCGGTATCAGCCGGAGCGGCTGCGGCCCCACCTGGAAATTGCCCAGCGGCTGGTGGACGAGGCGGAGGGACGGTATTTTGTGGGAATGCCCGACAGCTGCGGCACCCTGGACGCCATCTGCCACCTGTGCGGCACAGAAAACGTGCTGATGGATCTGGCAGACGACCCGGACCAGGTGCTGGAAGCCATCAAAATCGTAAACGCCGGCTGGAAGGACTCCTGTCAGAAGTTTTATGACATCAGCCGGGAGGACTGCGGCGGCACCGTCCACGCCTGGATGGATTTGTGGGCGCCGGGAAAGCTCATGCAGATGCAGTGCGACCTGTCCGTCATGCTCTCTCCCGCCATGTACGCCCAGGTGGTGATGCCGGAGCTGGAGGAGCAATGCGCCTGGCTGGATTACCCGGTGTACCATTTTGACGGCGCCGAGCAGATCCGCCACCTGGATATGATTCTGAGCCTTCCCGGCCTGAAAGCCATCCAATGGACCAATGTGGCAGGCCAGCCCTCCCCGGTCCACTACCTGGACACCCTCCAGCGGATTCAGAAGGCCGGTGTGGGACTGATTGTCATGACGCCCCCGGAGGATTTGCCCAAGCTGCTGGACAGCCTCTCCGCCCGGGGCCTGTATATCCACACAGAAGCGGAGAGCCAGCAGGAGGCAGAGCGCCTCATTGCCTACACCGCCGCCCATTTCAAAGCGTAAAGGAGCATCGCTATGCAGAACCTGTATTTGGAAAACACCTGCCGCTTCCCCAAGACCCTCACCCCCCAGAAGGCCCCGGAAGGGTGCCTCCTGTTCCGGGGGGAAACGGGGGACAAGCCCTTTTTCCTGGAATTTACCCCGGTAGACAGCCGGATTCTCCGGCTCCGGGTGTACGAAAATGCCTATGAGCCGCCCCTGGGTGACGCAGTGGGAGAAAAAGCCCCTGTCACCGCCCAGCTTTCCCAGGATGATACCGGGTCTCTTCTGAAAACGGAGGACTTCTCCCTGCGCCTTACCCATGCCCCCTTCTCCCTCACCCTGGAAAACGCCCAGGGACAGCTGGTCTACCGGGAGCAGACGGAGGATGTGGACTCGGTGGGAGAGGGAATGCAGCAGATTCCCCCGGTGGGCTTTGTGGAAACCCCGGAAGGAACTGCCGCTGCCCTGTGTCCCCGGCTCCACTATGACGAGCACATCTACGGCCTGGGAGAGCGGTTCGGAGAATTTGACCGGAGAGGTCAGCGGATTGCCATGTGGAACCGGGACACCCTGGGCTGCCGGGACGAGGCCAGCTACAAGAACATCCCCTTTTATGTGAGCAGCCGGGGCTACGGCCTCTTCGTCAACAGCCGTCAGAAGGTGGTATTTTCCATCGGGGAGCTTTCCAACGCCTCCTTGTATGTCCAGACCCCCGGCACCTCCTGCGAGTATTACTTCTTTGTGGGAACCCCCGCCCAGGTGGTAAGCGGCTTCATGCAGCTCACCGGCCCTGCGGTGCTGCCCCCGGATTGGTCCTTCGGTCTGTGGTACTCCACCGGCTTCCAGGGCGCCAGCCGGGAAGCGGTGATGACCGACGCCCGGATTTTCCGGGAGAAGCAGATTCCCTGTGACGTGCTCCACTTTGACTGCTACTGGCTCCGGGAGAATATGTGGTGCGACTTTGTGTGGGACGACGCCCAGTACCCCAACCGCCAGGAGATGCTCCGGCTTCTCCATGAAGACGGCTTCAAGGTCTGCCTGTGGATGAACCCCTATGTCACCATCTGCACGGAAATGTATCAGGAGGGTGCTGCCCAAGGGTACTTTGCCAAGAATGCCCAGGGTGAGCCCTACACCGCCGATTTGTGGCACGGCCTTCTCCCCTACTGTGCCATTTTGGACGTAACCAACCCCCAGGCCTGCGGCTGGTTTGCCGATAAGCTCCGGACTGTGCTGAGAGAAGGGGTGGACGTGCTGAAAACCGACTTCGGCGAGGACATCCCGGTGGACGCCCTGTTTTCCAACGGCTGCACCGGTGCCCAGATGCGAAACCTCTACTCCGTCCTTTACAACGAGCTGGTAAGCTCCGTGGTAAAGGAGGTCACAGGAA
The DNA here is from genome assembly GCA_018713285.1 of Candidatus Faecousia excrementigallinarum. Lineage (GTDB taxonomy): Bacteria > Bacillota > Clostridia > Oscillospirales > Oscillospiraceae > Faecousia > Faecousia excrementigallinarum. The sequence goes on along the minus strand of DVFK01000080.1, from coordinate 16,799 downwards.
AAGCCCTGGTGTGGGGCAGAAGCGGCGCCGCCGGAATGCAGAAATTCCCGGTGTGCTGGTCGGGAGACCCCCGCTCCTGCTATGAAGGCATGGCAGGCACCCTCCGGGCCGGTCTTTCCATGGCCATGAGCGGCGTTCCCTTCTGGAGCCACGACATGGGGGGCTTCTACGGAGAAATCCGGGAGGATGTGTTCGTCCGGTGGTGCCAGTTTGGCCTCTTCACCTCCCACAGCCGTCTCCACGGCACCAGCGACCGGCAGCCCTGGGCCTACGGCCCCAGAGCCGAGGCCATCCTCACCCACTACATCCGGCTGCGGTACCGCCTCATGCCCTACATTCTGGAAACCGCCCGGCAGTGTGTCCGGGAGGGCCTGCCCTTCCTCCGGCCTCTGGTGCTGGAGCACCCCCAGGACCCCACCGTTTCCACCATCTGGGATGAGTATTACTTCGGACCCGCCCTGCTGGTGGCCCCGGTGTTCGGCGGTGACAACGAAACCCGCCGGGTGTACCTACCAGAGGGCAGCTGGCAGGGACTGGAGGACGGCCTTGCCTATGAAGGCGGCCGTTGGCACACCTTGAAATGCCCCCTGGAAACCCTGCCGGTATTCTGGCGGACAGACCGCCCCCTGCCCATGGACGATACCAAGCCCCAGTGGATTGAAGAAGGGAAGGATAGAGCATGAAAGAACAATTTGCCATTATCCGGGAGCTGGCTGCCCAGCTGGCAGAGGCCGCTGCCCAGCCCCGGTATGCAGAAAACCGCCGCCGCTGGCAGGCTCACAATGGTTTGGTAGAAATCCAGCGCCCCCTGCTGTGGATTTGCCCTGACGAGGACGGAGGCTGGCTGGAACTGGTGCCGGAGGAGAGCCTGCGCACCACCCACAAGGATTTGCGGATTTTGGAGCGGCAGCTGCGAAAGCTATTGTACCACCACCAGCACTTTGCCGATGACTTCGTTCTGGAACCTCTGGTGCGGTTTGAAATGCCCGGCGAGTATACGGGCTACGCCTATGGAAACGCCAGCCAGACCAGTGCCTGGGGGATTCCCATGCAGGGACAGGGGGTTTCCAAGAACGCCTACCACCTGAATAACCACCTGGACGACCCGGAAAATATCCGTCGGCTGCTGGAGCACGAGGTGGACTTCATCCCCGACACCCAGCGCATCCGGGAGCTGCAAGCCCTTTACGATGAGGCGGTGGACGGTCTTGTGCGGATTGACTTCGTTCTTCCCTATGTGGTACTGGTGCAGAGCCTGCTGATTGAACTTGTCCACCTCCGGGGACTGGAACAGCTGATGTACGACCTGTATGACGAGCCGGAGCTTCTGCACCAGATTCTCTCCCACATGGCCCAGTCCAAGGTGCGGCTGCTGGATCGGCTGGAGCAGGAAAACCGCCTCTTTGACAACCGCACCAACATCTACACCGGCTCCGGCGGACTGGGATACCTGCCGGACCCGGTAAAAGACCCTGCCCATATCCGCCTTTCCGATCTATGGGGCTTTGCCGATTCCCAGGAGTTCTCCCAGGTCTCCCCGGCCATGCTCCGGGAGTTTGCCCTCCCCTATCAGGCCATGGGTCTGACCAAGTTCGGCATGGCCTGCTACGGCTGCTGTGAGCCTCTGGACGACAAGTACGAGATGATTTTTGAGTTTCTCCCCAACATCCGCCGCCTCAGCGTCAGCCCCTGGAGCAACATCGAAATTGCGGCGGAGAACATCGGCAAGAAAGCCATCTACTCCTGGAAGCCCAACCCCGCCCTCATCTGCTCCGGCTTTGAGGAAGGGGAAATCCGGAAGCTTCTGGGCCGGGTAAAGGACGCCACCGCCGGACGGTGCTTCACGGAAGTGATTCTCAAGGACATCCGCACCTGCAACCCCCAGGCTTTGGAGGACTTTGTGACCCTGGTACGCCAGGAGCTGGGTTAAGGGGGGGTGCCGGAATGAAAATTCTCAGCTTTGGCTCTCTCAACATTGACAAGGTCTACTCCGTGACCCACTTCGTCCGGGCGGGAGAGACGGTAGCCTCTCAGAAAATGGAGGAGTTTTGCGGCGGCAAGGGTCTGAATCAGTCCGTAGCCCTGGCCCAGGCAGGAGCCCGGGTGTTCCATGCCGGTGCAGTGGGAAAAGAGGACGGAGGCATGCTTCTTCAAATGCTTCAAAGCAAGGGGGTGGACACCTCCTATGTTTCCCAGCTGCCCTGCCCCAGCGGACACGCCATCATCCAGGTGGACCCCAATGGACAGAACTGCATCCTCCTTTACGGGGGCGCAAACCAGCAGATTACCCGGGAGCAGGTGGAGCGCACCCTGGCAGATTTTAAGCCGGGGGACTACCTGGTGCTGCAAAACGAAATCAACGGCCTGGATATGCTGATCGACCTGGCCTATGCCAAGGGCATGACCATCGTCCTGAACCCCTCCCCCATGTCGGAGGAGATTCTCCGGCTGCCTTTGCACAAGGTCTCCTATTTTCTTCTCAACGAGGTGGAGGCGGCGGACCTGTGCGGGGAGGACAAGTCCCCGGAGGACTGCCTTGACCATCTGGTGGCCCAATTCCCCCAGGGAAAATTTGTCCTGACCCTGGGCAGCCAGGGCTGCCTGTACCGGGATGCCCACCTGAGCATCCACCAACCCGCTTGCCCGGTGCAGCCGGTGGACACCACCGCCGCCGGGGACACCTTCACCGGCTTCTTCATCGCCGGAATCGCCGCCGGGGAGGACGTTTCCACGGCGTTGGAGGAAGCCACCAAAGCCGCCGCCATCGCCATCTCCCGAAAAGGCGCCGCCCCCAGCATCCCCAGCCGGGCAGAAACCCTGACCTACGGCGGATAAATAGCCAAAAAGAGCGGTCCCCCAACGGCGGACCGCTCTTTTCTTCTTCCCCACCATAGCCCTTCCCTTTCATCCCCACTGCGGATGGAAAGCCGGAAAACGCCCGGTATCGTACCAGAAAACGATACCGGGCGTTTTTCATGCAGTATGAATCAATAAGCAGTTCGGCGGTCAAGCCCCCGATACCGGGCGGGGCGGTGTGCCACCGCTGTCCATGCGTGCACACTGCATACTTTTTCGTTCCCATCCTGCCCGGTAACGATACCGGGCGGGTCAGGGAAGTAACGATTCGCTGAAAGCCACCGTGCGCATTGGCTGCGGGCACTGCCCGCCTATACTTCTTTGTACATGGCGCCGGCATCGTCCTTGCGGACGTTGTCTGCCACCTGAACCACTTCCACCGCCAGGGTGCGGGGTCCTAAGTTAATCTCAATCCGGTCTCCGTCCTTTACCTCGTAGCTGGCCTTGACCACCCGGCCGTTGACGCTGATGCGGCCGTTGTCGCAGGCTTCGTTGGCAACGGTGCGGCGCTTGATAAGCCGGGAAACCTTCAAATACTTGTCCAGTCTCATTCTGCCACAATGTCCTTCAAAGCCTTGCTGGGCTTGAACACAGGCTGACGGCTGGCGGGAATCTCAATGGCCTCCTTGGTCTTGGGGTTCCGGCCCACCCGAGCCTGACGGTCCTTCACCTCGAAAATACCGAAGCCGGACAGCTGCACCTTGTCACCCTGAGCCATGGTGGTGGCAATGGTGTCCACAGCGGCGTTGATGATGCTCTCCGTATCCTTCTTGGACAGCCCGGTTTTCTCCGCAACCTGGGCAATCAGTTCTGTTTTATTCATAGAAAATACCTCTTTTTATAGAATTGGGAAATATAGAGTAACATAAAAAACCGGGGATTGCAAGGAAAAGTGTGGTTTTTCGGGAAATTATTTGGGAAGCTCTGATTAAATCGGCAAGAGCTGGCAGCGAGAGATTTTTCGTCAGGCAAAAGAATGGAAAACAGCGGAATACTATATGTATTTCCTGTTTTTCATTCTGCATGGATGGCGAAAAAGATCCGCTGTCCAGCCGCAGACGATTTATTCAGAGTTTCCCTTAAAAAACCGTGCCAACTTTTCTCCCTTGGGCAGGAGCAGGCAGTCCTCCCGGGTGATTCCCCGGAAAAACACCACACAAATGGCATACACCACAGCACCCACACCCACCGGCACACCGCACAGCAGCACCCAGCTGGAGATGGAAAGCACCTGGGTCAGTACATAGGTGGTGCCCCACACCGCCACACCCATGACGGCAGCGGGGATGAAAGACCGGAGCATATTGGTGAGAATCCTGGGCTTCTGGGGCACCAGACGGGCAATGGCGATGAGGTTCAAAGCACCGATAAAGAAGTAGCACAACGCCGCACCGATGGGAGCGCCCAGAACACCCACCTGGGGATTGCCCACCAGCACATACACCACAATCAGCTTCACAACCCCGCACACCAGCATATTGATCACCGGCACATGGGCATAGCCGTGGGACTGGAGCACCACATTGGTGTACTGGATAATGGCGTAGAGGAACACGCACAGACCCAGAATCTGCATGAGCTGTCCTGCCAGCTCCAGCCGCACACCCCGATAGCCGCCCAGCAGCGCCATCACAGGCTCCGCCAGGAGAATCAGACCCACGGTGCAGGGCAGAGCCAGAAGCCCCGCAATCCGGGCAGCGGACTCCTCCGTAGCCTTCACCGCCTTGTGATTATTCAAGGTGATGTAGGAGGTGATGGCAGGCAGAACGCTGGTGGTAATGGGAATCATAAAGGCACAGGGCATATTGAAAATGGTCTGGGTCATGTTGTAGATACCCTTGAGGGTATCCGCCACCGCCTGGGCATCCATCTGGGGGGTGACCATCTCCTTCATGTAGAGGCCGCCGCCGATGATGTCCAGAAGCTGCCCCATATAAAGGCCGCTTTCCACCACCGTCAGAAGCTGCAAGCCTGCCGCACCGATGGTAATGGGAATGGCAATGGACAGCACCTGCTTTGCGGTGGCGCCGTAGCTCTCCACCGCCTCGGTGGTCCGGGGCAGCGCCCGGTAGGCAGGGGCCAGCTTCCGCCGCAGGTAAATGGCAGATACCAGACAGCTGATGGTAACGCCTAAGATCGCACCACCGGCAGCCAGAGGCACACTCTGGGTGTACCGCAGGACGGCATAAGCCACCGCCAGACCCACAACCAGCTTAAACACCGCCTCCAGCACCTGGCTGACAGAGGTGGGGGCCATGTTCCCCTGTCCCTGGAAGAAGCCCCGGTAGGTGGAAAGCACACCCATAAGGAGGGCGCAGGGTCCTAAGAACAAAATGGCAGCCCAGGCATCCGGCTGATTCAGAAGCTCCGCCAGCTGGCGGCACAGCACCATCATCAGAAGGCTGCTAAGAATCCCCACAATGAGGAAAATCATCCGGCAGGTCTCATAGATTCTGCGCACCCGGTTGTAATGCCCCAGGGCAGTAGCCTGGCTGATCATCCGGCTCATAGCCACCGGCAGTCCGGCGGTGGAAATCATGAGAAGCACGGAGTAAATGTCGTAAGCGGTAATAAAATAGCTGTATCCCTGGTCGCCGATGGCCAGCTTCAAAGGGATTTTATACAGGGCGCCGATGACCTTTACCAGGACGGTAGCCGCCGCCAGCATGGCAGCACCCTGCAAAAAGTTTTGCTTTTTATGCTCCATGGTTTTCCTCCGAAAATGCCCGGTCAATGGCATACTCTGTCAGCTCCTGCACCACGGCACCCAGGTCGATGGTGGTAAACTTGCCGTTCTGGTACAGGATTTTTCCCTGCACCATGGTCATGGCCACATCCGCACCATTGGCAGAGAACACAAGACCGGAGAGCACATTGTGGCAGGGCATAAGATGGGGGGCGGTGAAGTCCACTAAGATGATGTCCGCATCCATCCCCTCTTTCAGCATACCGGTCTCCCGGCTTCTGCCCTGAGCCCGGGCACCGCAGACCGTCGCCATCATAAGCACCGCCTGGGGCGGCATGGTCTCCGGGGCCCCGTCTGCCACCCGCTGGGAAAGGGCAGCGGCCCGCATCACCTGGAACATATCCAGGTTTCCGCTCTCCACCGCTCCGCCGGTGCCCAGGGCCACATTCATCCCGGCCCTGACACTCTGGGAGATGGGGGTGGAAATTTTTCCGGCCTTGGCAGAGGCGATGGGCAGAGCCACCGCCGAGGCATGGTGCTGGCCCAGGAGCTTCCGCTCCTCCTCCGTAAGATAAGCGCAGTCCGCCGCCGTCACCGGCACCCGGAACACCCGGTGGCAGGAAAGAAGTTCCGCCGGGGTCAGTCCCGTCCGGTCCTCACAGTCCTGCACCTCCCCTTCCGTCTCGGAGAGGTGGAGCTGCATCCCCAACCCCGCTTCTGCTGTGTAGTCAGAAAGCCCCTCCCACAGGGGAGAGTTGCTGGTATACTGGGCATAAAGTCCGGCATCTACCCGGATTCTGCCCTTATCATGCCCATGCCAGGCTTCCTTCATCCGGCAAAGCTCCTGACACTGGGGATCGGTTTCAAAGTCAAATTCTTCATTTTCATCCGCAAAGCGCTGGGCTGCCAAGGCAATATTTGCCTTGATGCCGGTCTCATCCACCGCCTCCGCCACCGCCTGGGGAAAGAGGGTCAGATCCGAAACAGAAGTGACGCCGAAGCGCAGGCACTCCGCAATGCCTAAAAGAGCAGAAGCCTTGGCGCTGCGGTTGTCCAGCTTACTCTCCTTCTGCAAAAGAACCTCCAAAGCCTCCCGGTTGGATACATCGTCCACCAGGCCCCGCAGAAGCGTGGTGTGAAGATGGGTGTGGCAGTTGATAAGGCCGGGCATGGCAACCATGCCGGTACCGTCCACAATCACCTCCGGCTTTTCCTCCGGGGGTTTTTTGCCTATGTAGGAGATTTTCCCCTGGGAAATCCCCAGGCAGGCACCGAAAAGCACCTGCATTCTCTCATCCATGGTCACAATGGTAACATTGGAAATCAGGGTGTCCAACATGATTTGCTTCCTTTCATCCGTTCAAAGAGGGTCTTTTTCTGCTCCAGCACACTATCCAGTTGGCCTATGTACTGCTCCGGGAACTTGGGGTTGTGGAACCGCTGGAGGGTTCCGTCGGGCAGATTCACCTTGTTCATGCCGCCCCCACCCAGAGACAAAATGGAGTGGAGCTCCTCCATCATATAGATATTATACAGACAGTCCCGTCCGTCCTTGCTCCAGCCTACATTTTCAAAGCTGCCGGACATATATTTCTGCCGGTAAAGATAATAGGGCTTGTAGCCAAGACTCCTAAACACCTGCTCCCCGTAGTCCACCATCCGGGATACCTCCTCCCGGCTGGGAAGATTTCCCCGCTTTTCAAACAGGTCTGCTCCCTTTTTGAGAGCCAGGGTGTGCAGGGTGATATTGGCAGGCTCCAGCGCCGCCACGGTGTCCAGAGAGCGGCAGAAATCCTCGTAATTGTCCTCCGGCAGCCCCGCAATCAAATCCATATTGATGTCCCGGAAGCCCGCCGCCACCGCTTCCTGGTAAGAGCGCACCACATCCGCCCCGGTGTGGGGACGGCCGCAGGCTTTCAGCACCCGGTCGTTCATGGTCTGGGGGTTGATGCTCATCCGCCCCACCCCCAGATCAAAGAGGGTCTGGAGCTTCTCCGGATTCAGGGTATCGGGACGGCCGCCCTCCACCGTAAATTCCAGACAGCGGCTCAGGTCAAAATTGTCCTGGAGGGCTCCAATCAGGGTTTTCAGCTGAGCGGCGGACAAGGTGGTGGGAGTGCCGCCTCCTATGTATAGGGTACGCACCCGAAAGCCGGAAGTTTCCAGGGCTTTTCCCGTAAAGGCAATTTCCTCCATGAGCGCCTGCAAATAAGGCTCCAAAAGCTCCGTGTGCTTGCCAACGGTACGGCTGACGAAGCTGCAATAGGCGCACCGGGTGGGGCAGAAAGGAATCCCCACATACAAGGAGATGTCTGTGGGCTCCAAAAGCCGGGCAGCCGCCGCGGTGGATTCGGAACACTCCGCCGCCAGGCGGCTTCTTCTGGGGGATACATAGTAAACCCGCTCCATAAGCTTCCGGGCGGAATCCACCGTCCCCCCTTCCAGCAGGTGCCGGGTGGTGAGCTTGGTGGGGCGCACCCCCGCCAAAGCACCCCAGGCGGGAGCCTCCGGCAGGTGGGGAAGGGCGGCTAAGTAGTAGCTCTGCTGCAAAATCCGCCGCCGGAGAGGCACCGTCTCCGCCTCCGCTTTCAGCCGCTTGGAACTCTGGGTGGTTTTGCCGTTTATGGTGATTTTCGTTGTGGCGGTGAGCCAGGTTTTCCCCCGATGGAGGGTGGATACTGCCTCCCCCTCCGGATTTTCCGGAAAGAGAGCCATTTGCAGCTGCTCCACGGCGTAATTATCTGTATGTCCAAGAAGGGTCAGTTTCATAGTGCGCCTTTCAGGTAGGGGTTATATTCCAGCTCATCCGCCAGAAGGGAGGCAGCCCCATGGCCGGGGTACACCCGGGTATCGGGGGACAGTGCCGCCAGCTTTTTCAGAGATGCCTGCATCTCTTGCCAGTTGCCTCCCGGCAGGTCGGTTCTGCCGCAGGAGCCCCGGAACAGGGTATCCCCGGAGAACAGGTGGTTTTCCGTCAGCAGGCATACAGAGCCGGGAGTGTGTCCCGGGGTGGGAATGACCCGGAAAGTAATGCCTGCCAGGGTCACCGTGTCCCCATAGTTATCCGTATAGTACAAAGGCCCGGCGGTCATCTGGGGAGGCATGGCGGTATCCTGGGCATTCAGGTACACCGGAATGTCCCGATCCATCACCAGCTCCCGGACAGCTCCCACATGGTCAAAGTGTCCGTGGGTCAGAAGCACCCCGGCGATTTCCAGCCCCCGCTTTTCTGCCTGGGCGGCAATCGTCTGGGCTTCATACCCCGGGTCAATCACCAGGCACTCCTTGCAACCCTCCTGCCACACCAGGTAGCAGTTGGTCTGATAGGCCCCTAAGGCCATGGTAAAAATCTTCAGCATAAAAACCTACTTTCTTCTGGGGGTGTCCATCAGCTGCTCCGTGTCCAAAATCAGGGTCACGGGGCCGTCGTTGACGGATTCCACCTGCATATCTGCCCCGAAGCTTCCGTGCTGGGGGACGAATCCCAAATCGGCACAGTCCTGCAAAAAAGCCTCGTACAGCTCCTCCCCCAGCTGGGGCGGAGCGGCATCGGTGAAGCTGGGGCGGCGGCCCTTGCGGCAGTTGCCGTAAAGGGTGAACTGGCTCACCACCAGTACCTGTCCCCCCACATCTTCCAAAGAGCGGTTCATCTTTCCGTTTTCGTCAGAAAACACCCGCAGCCCCAGGGCCTTCTCCGCTAAGTACCGGGCGTGTTCCCGGGTATCCTCCGGGCCAACCCCCAGCAAAATCAAAAATCCCCTGCCGATGCTTCCCACGACTTTCCCATCAATGGAAACACTGGCAGAACTTACCCGTGTCAATACTGCTTTCATATCATTTCTCCTTACGACGGCGAATCTTCCCGGAAGGCTGCCGAAAATACCTCCCTCCGGGAGGGAGGTGGCTTGGGGCGCAGCCCCAAGACGGAGGGAGCCAGCGGGCACATAGCCAATTCCACGGATAGGGGTGGTACCTCCCCGGAGGTATGTAGAACCTGCGGCAAGCACCAACCCAAAGGCAAACCGTCAGCTTACTGCCCGCAGGCTCCCTCAGTCACCTGCGGTGACAGCTCCCTCCCGGAGGGAGCTATTACTTCCCTGCCCCGCCTGGTATCGTTGCTTTAATTCTGTCCTCTCCGGGAGCCTAAGACGGAGCGGACATTCATCAGGCGGTTTCTTATGGCTTCCAGCTCCTGGACATTCTTCACCTCAAAGCGGACGGTGAAAATGCTGTGGCCGTCGGGAAGATCCTTGCCGTTAAGCTCCTTCACCCGCACCCGGGTGCTGGTCATCACCGTAGCCAAATCCAGAAGCAAACCGTCTCTTGTCTGGCATTCCAGCTCCAGGGTGGTGTCGAAGGGCTGCTCCTCCTGGTTTGCCCAGCTGACCCGCACCCAACGGCCGGACTGCCGGGGGTCGTTTCTTCCCTGGGCGTTGGGGCAGTCTGTCCGGTGGACAGACACGCCGAAGCCCTTGGTGATAAAGCCCACAATGTCGTCTCCCGGCACCGGGGTGCAGCACTTGGCAAACTTAATCATGCAGGAGCCGATGTCCTCCACAATCACGCCGTTGGCAGCGTGACGGCTCACCTTTCCTGCCTCTGCCATGGGCTTTAGCAGCTGCTTTTCCTCGTTCTGAGCCTTTACCGCCTTGTTGATGTCGTCCCGAATCCGGCCCACCGCCTTGGCTGCGGTCAGACCGCCGTAGCCGATGGCGGCGTACATATCGTCCCAGTTGTCAAAGGACAGCTTTTTCAGCAGCTGGGGAGCAAGCTCCGGGTCGGAAAGGGCGGAAAGGGGCAGCATCAGCCGCTTCATCTCCGCCTCAAAGCTGGACTTGCCGTGAGCCACGTTTTCCTCCCGCTTCTCCTTCTTGAACCACTGCTTGATTTTGGTCCGGGCCTGGTTGGACTTGCAGATATTCAGCCAGTCCCGGCTGGGACCCTTGGCGGACTTGGAGGTGATAATCTCCACAATGTCGCCGTTGGTCAGGGGGGTATCAATGTTTGTAATCCGGTTGTTCACCTTGGCGCCTACCAGGGCGTTGCCCACCCCGGAGTGGATGGCGTAGGCAAAGTCAATGGGTGTGGAGCCGGCAGGGAGGGACACAATCTTACCCTTGGGGGTAAAGACGAACACCTCGTCGTCGAACATATCGATTTTCAGGGAGTGAACATAGTCCTCCGCATCCGTATCCTGCTGGCTTTCCAGGAGCCGGCGGACCCACTCAAAGTCCTTCTCGTTTCCGGCGCCGGTGCCCTGCTTGTACTTCCAGTGGGCGGCGATGCCGTACTCCGCCGTCTCGTGCATCTGCCAGGTACGGATCTGCACCTCAAAGGGGATGCCCTGACTGCCGATGACGGTGGTGTGCAAGCTCTGGTACATATTGGGCTTGGGGGTGGAGATATAGTCCTTGAACCGCCCGGGCACCAGGTTGAACAGGTCGTGGACGTGTCCCAGCACATTGTAGCAGTCTGGGATGGTGTCCACAATCACCCGGAAGGCATAGATGTCGTACAGCTCCTCGATGGACTTGTCCTGGGCGTGCATCTTCCGGTAGATGGAGTACACGTGCTTGATTCTGCCGTAGGTGGTGTTGGCAATCCCCACACCCTGGAGCCGCTCCTTGATTTTGTCCTGGATGGTGGCCATGAAAGCCTCGTCCTGCTCCTTGTGGGCGTTCAGGTACTCCATAATCTCCTCGTAGCCCTTGGGGTCCAGGTACCGCAGGGAAAGGTCTTCCAGCTCCCACTTCATCTTCTGCATACCTAACCGGTGGGCCAGAGGTGCATAGATGTCCATGGTCTCCCGGCACTTGGAAATCTGCTTGGCGGGGGACTGGTACTGCATGGTGCGCATATTGTGGAGCCGGTCGGCAATCTTGATCAGCACCACCCGGATGTCCTTGGACATGGCCATAAACATCTTCCGCAGGTTCTCCATCTGGGCCTGCTCGGTGCTGGAGAAGTTGGCACGGGTCAGCTTGGTGACGCCCTCCACCAGCTCGGCGGTGGTGTTGCCGAAAAGCTTGGCAATCTCGTCGTGGGAAGCGTCGGTGTCCTCGATGCAGTCGTGGAGGATGGCTCCCAGCACCGCATCCAGATCCAGCCCCATCTCCGCCACAATCTCCGCCACCGCCAGGGGGTGGATGATGTAGGGGGAGCCGTCCTTCCGCTTCTGGTCCTTGTGCTTCTCCCGGGCGTACTCCACCGCCCGGTCAATCATGGTCATGTCGGTTCCCGGCATATACCGCTGAATCGCCTGGTACATGGAACCGTAATGGGCAGCAAAACTCTCCATATCTTTATTCCTCCTTCGCCCTCATCAGCCGCTGCATGGTTCTGCTCTTGGAAATGTCTGCCTTTTTCTCCCAGGGCAGCAGGCGAATGGTTATGTATTTATGCTGCCGGGAAAGCTCCAAAAGCTTCACATCGGCAAAAATATCCAGACAGGTCAGAAGCATTCCTACGCTCATGGGACTATCCGACCATCTGACAATCTTCCGGCACAGGCACATGGGGGTCTCCCGCACCACCCCGGAGGGTTCCTGGGACAGATACCGCCACACAAGCCCCAGCCGGGCTCTGTCCGGCAGAAGCAAGGGCACCATCTGGGGCTCCAGCCGGTCGGCGGTAAGGGCATGGTAGGGGGTGATGCCCCAGTCGCAGGGGGCGGAGCAGGACGGACGGATATCCACAATGTTCATCTGCACCGTCCGCTCTCCCCGGTAGTCGTTTACCTGGGGCAAAAAGGCCACATCCACCAGATCCCCCTGGGCCAGGGAGGCAGCCTCCTCCCCGCAGGAGAAGTAGATGGCGTTGAAGCCGTAGTGACCCTGCTGCAGCCGCAGCCGCAGGTGCTTTCCCCCACCCACCGGGTTCATTCGCTGGATTTGCAGCCGCTCCATCATCAGCACCGGCTTGGGACAGCCGTTGCCGCAGGGCTCCAGCACCTCCAAAGCGTCCACATTGGAAAGGGTGAGCAGTTCCGGCGGGATGACACAGTCCGTATCCAGCACCGTCCGGGGGGCGTCCTGGGTGTAGTAGTCCTCCGCCAGGCGGCACACCGCCTCCCGGAAGGCAGGAATCTTGTCCCGGGCGATGGTAAAGCCAGCCGCCAGCTCGTGACCGCCGTAGCTTTCCAGCAGGTCAGACAAAGCGGTAAGGGTGGTAAAGAGGTTGAAGCCCCCAAAACTCCGGGAGCTGGCCTTGCCCCGGTCCCCATCCAGACAGATAAGGAAAGTGGGGCAGCCGTATTCCTCTGCAATCCGGCTGGCAACGATACCCACCACACCCTGGTGCCAGCTCTCCTCCGCCAGCACAATGGCGGCAGGGGCAGCTCCCTGGGGGAGCATCTGCACCGCCTGGGCGTAAATCTCCGATTCCACGCTCTGCCGCTCCCGGTTCATCCGGCACAGCTCTTCCGCCAGCACCCGGGCTCTGTCCGGGTCCTGGGTAAGGAACAGCTCCACCGCCACAGGGATTCTTCCCATCCGTCCGGCGGCGTTGATTCTGGGCGCCAGCACATACCCCACGGCGGAGGCGTTCATCTGCTCCGGCTGACAGCCACCCTCCGCCATGAGGGCAGCAATGCCGGGACGGGGATTGTGGCGCAGCATGGAAAGACCCCGGCTCACAAACACCCGGTTTTCTCCCACCAGGGGCATCACATCCGCCACAGTTCCCAGACACACCATGTCGGCGTACCGGATAAGAATTTCCTCCTGGCTTCCGGAGAGGGCGGCAGCTAACTTAAATGCCACACCCACACCGGAGAGGTTTTTGTGGGGATACCCTCCGTCGGGACGGTGAGGGTCCACCACCGCCACCGCCTGGGGGAGTGTCCCCTTGCACTCGTGGTGGTCGGTGATGACCAAGTCCATTCCCAGACTCCGGCAAAGCTCCGCCTCTTCCATGGCGGTGATGCCGCAGTCCACGGTGACAATCAGGTTCACCCCCTGGTCATGGAGCTGGCGGATGGCCATGGGGTTCAGGCCGTAGCCCTCCTCCAGCCGTCCGGGGATGTAGGGCACGCAGTCACAGCCCCAGGAGCGGAGAAAATCCGTCAGCAGGCAGGTGGCGGTGATGCCGTCCACATCGTAGTCTCCGAACACCGCAATTTTCTCGCCCTTTGCCATGGCAAGCCCCACCCGGCCTGCCGCCAAATCCATATCCGTCAACAAAAAGGGGTCATCCAGAGGGCAGCTGCAATCCAGATACCTGTGGGCCGCCTGGGGGGTGTTCAGGCCCCGGGCGGACAGAATCATAGCAGCCAAGGGGGCATATCCGGCCCCTGCCAAAGCGTTGACTCCCTCCATCTGCGGCACCGCCGCATTCCAAATTCCGTATTTCAAAGCATTCCACATCCACTTGTATCATTTTCTCACTATTATACCAAACCTGCGGCAGTTTCACAATACTAAGTGGTAAAAAATCTCCCGGGCGGGCAGTGCCCGCAGCCAATTTCGCACGGCAGCTTTCTACATTTCATTACTTCCCTGACCCGCCCGGTATCGTCACTGCCCCAAAAGCCCAAGCGCCGCACCAAAGGCTCCCTTGCCAAAGGGAGCTGGCACGGCGCAGCCGTGACTGAGGGATTCACAGCAGGCACTTCCCCAAAGCACCAACTCATGTGGAAACGCAGCAGCCCATAGCTCCCTCCGGGAGGGAGCTGGCACGCCGGAGGCGTGACTGAGGGAGCCTGCGGGCGGTGCAGTTGGGGTTTGCTTTGGGGGTGGTACTTGCTGATAGTATCATGGGCATAGGAAATGGGATAGCTTTGGGGAGGTTCCGCCTCTGGTGGTCAAATGGGCTTTGCGCCCGCTGGCTCCCTCCGTCTTGGGGCTGCGCCCCAAGACACCTCCCTCCCGGAGGGAGGTATAAACGGAAGCCTTCTGTATGAGGAAGAAACAAGGCTTCTCAGCTTTCCGTCTCCACAAAGAAGCTGCGGGCGGCGGCGGCGCAGATGGGGGCGAGGATCATCCCCAGAATCCCCCACAGGCGGTAGCCGGCGTAGAAGGCCGCCAGGGTCACCAAAGGGTCCAGCCCCAGCTGCCGCCCCACCAGGCGGGGCTCCAGTACCGACCGCACCACCACCGCCGCCAGGTACAGCAGCCCCATCCCCAGAGCCTGGCCATACTGCCCCTGAATCAGGAGAAGCAGCGTCCAGGGAATGAGCACCGTCCCGGAGCCCAGCACCGGCAGGGCATCCACCACCGCCACCCCCAGGGCCCACAGGGGAGCCGGGGAGATTTTCAGCAGGAAAAAGCCCAGGGTCACGATTCCCCAGTTCACCAGCATCAGCTTTCCCTGGGCCTTGCACCAGGCACCCACCGCCTTCTTCCCCCGCTTCCAGGCGGGGATATACCGCTCCTGCCACTGCTGAGGAATCCGGCGGCGAAGGGCTTGCTTCATCCGGGGCAGCCGGGCGGAAATCAGGTAGGCGGACAGCAGAGCCGTGCCCACCGTCAGCAGGCCGTCCGGCACCCCTCCAAGGAAAGACGCCGCCCACTGGGGCGCCCGGTTAATCACCTGTTCCAAAAGCATTTCCCCGCTGGAAAAGCTCTTGTCCACCGTCCGCTTCACCACCTGCTGCACCCCCTCCGGGGCCTCCTGGGACAGCTCTATGATCCACACCCGCAGGCTGCCCAGTCCCTGCTGCACCTGCCGCCCCATCTGAGGAAGCAGTGCCCCCAGCTTCCCCAGCTCCTGCACCCCCCAGGTAAGCAGCGCCGCCAGGATCCCGGCAGAGAGCAGCAGCGTCAGTGTCACCCCGATGCCTGCCCCCCAGCACCTGCCCAGGCGGCACCGCTTATCCAGAAGCCGAACCCCCGGCTCTGCCGCCAGAGCCAGCAAAAGCCCCGCCAGGAAGGGCTTTGCCAGCACCAGAAGATACCGGGTACACAGGAAAAGTCCCAGCAAAACCGCCCCGGCAATCCAGACTCCCCGCAGCTGCTTTTCCATATTTTCCTCCTATTCTCCAAAGTTTTTTCATCTACTCTTGCAATCTTGTTTCGTTTGCTGTATAATTAACGCAGTTATAGCAACATTTTCCCATTTTCAGGACACAGGAGGTCCACAATGGCAAATTCGCCCAAATACTATATTGTAGAAGCCAGCGCCCTGCCGGAGGTTTTCCTCAAGGTTGCAGAGGCCAAGCGCCTGCTCTCCACCGGGGAAGCCACCACCGTGAACGAGGCCACCCGGATGACCAATATCAGCCGCAGCGCCTTTTATAAATACCGGGATTCGGTGCTCCCCTTTCAGAGTATGATGACCGGTCGGGTAATAACCTTCCAGCTGATTTTGCAGGATGAGCCTGGTGCCCTGTCCGGGATTCTATCCATCTTCGCTGACTACCACGCAAACCTTATGACCATCAATTCCATCGTCCCCACCAACGGCTGTGCCGTGGTGACCATCTCCGCCGAGACCATCGGTCTGACGGTGCAGCTGGAGGAGCTTCTGCGGCTCCTGCGGGACACCCCCTATGTGATCAAGGCCGAGATTCTGGCCGGCTGATTCACTTTCCAAAACGCCTCCCTTTTGGGAGGCGTTTTCTTTTGCCCCCAAACCCATCCTTTCCATTTTTCCCCAGTCCAGGCAATTCTAAACCCCAGCTTCAAAAAGGAAGCCTTGTGAAAGGGCGCCGTAAATTGACGGCGGGTACTTCGCCAACGAGATGATATGGGTGCGTAAAGGGGAAAAGCCAAAGGCTCCCTTGCCAAAGGGAGCTGGCACGCCGGAGGCGTGACTGAGGGATTCACAGCAGGCACTTCCCCAAAAGCACAAACCTATGTGGAAAGGCACCAGTCCATAGCTCCCTCCGGGAGGGAGCTGTCACCGCAGGTGACTGAGGGAGCCGGCGGGCGGTGCAGTTCCGGTTTTCTTTGGGGGTGGTACTTGCTGGCGGTTGTCGATACCCAACCATGCACCGCAGGAACGATACCGGGCGGGTCAGGGAAGTGACGAGTAGTAAAAAGCCACCGTGCGAAATTGGCTGCGGGCACTGCCCGCCGGGGCCTTCCTTTCTTGCTCCGGCAAGAAAGGAAGCAAAGAAGCCGGCTTAAGGGGGGAACAACTCGCTCCCGCTCGAATTGTTCCCCCCTTGTATTATAGAGTAGTAGTTTTCAGTGTCCTTTTGCAAGGACGTATGCTACACTGTAGAGGATGCTGTGGATTGGTAGTTTCCCCCTACCGCAAGACGGTTTTCTTAAGGCTCCAACCACAGCCCTTTACAGATTTGTTAATCAGTTAGATA
>DVFK01000079.1 GCA_018713285.1 Candidatus Faecousia excrementigallinarum | reverse complement strand
CTATAGGATTGTAGATTTACCCACATAAATATGATATGATAGGATGCACCAGAGGAAGAGAGAGGAGGTATCGCCGTGGAGATTCTTCTGGAAATTGTAGGACAACTGGCTCTGGAGGGCTGCTGGGCTGTGGGCAGCAATAAAAAGATCAGCAAATGGGTCCGGTATCCTTTGCTGACGCTGGTGTTGTTGTTTTATTTGGCAGTTGCGGGGATTCTTCTGACAGTGACGGTTGTCAGCCTGCTGGAAAGAAATATATTGGCATTTCTTGTGATGCTGGCGCTGGACGGCGGCTTGCTGGCACTGACTGTGTTGGCAGCGAGAAAGCAGCTAGAAAAAAAGAAAGCATAACTCCAAAACGGAGTATTATCAAAAAACAGGAGGAACCAATATGATTGCCACCACAACCCCTTCCGTGGAAGGCAAGAAGATTGAATGTTATCTTGGTATCGTATTTGGAGAAGTGATTTCCGGCGTGAACTTTATGCGGGACATTGCCGCCTCCTTCCGGGATCTGATAGGCGGACGCTCTGCCAGTTATGAGGAAGAGCTGATGCGGGCACGGGAAGAGGCCTTGCGGGAGATGGAGCAGCGAGCCTTCAACATGGGTGCCAATGCCGTGGTTGGTGTGGACCTGGACTATGAGGTGCTGGGGGCAGATAACGGTATGCTCATGGTCACCGCCAGCGGCACCGCAGTGGTAGTGGAGTAAGAGAAAACGCCTGAAACGGAGAAAGGGGAAGCATCTATGGGAATGGCAATTCTGGCATTTCTTTTAAGTGCCGGCGCTGGAATCTGGCTTTCATTTTTTAACCAGGGAATGGGTGTGGTTGCATCTGTAAGTATCATAGGTGCATTTCTCATCTACCAGAATGAGGCCAATAAGAAGTAAAAGAGAGGGCGAAATCGCCCTCTCTTTTTCCATGGGATTATTTCAAAAGTTATATTTCTCCGGAATTGCCTTGTTCCTGGCTGCCGGGATCTTGCCCCATACCACCGGGGCGAACACCCATGCCGCCAGGCTGGCCGCCTTGGCCCCGGTCACCGGGCTGGCCGCCCATCTGACCGGGATTGTTTTCCGAGCCGTCGTTGGTGGTGACGGTGCCGCCGTTGTTGGCATAAGTGCCGCCACAATCCAGGGCGGTGTTTCCGCTGCCGTTGCAGGTCAAATCAACGGCGCCTCCGTTGATGGTCAGACTGCCGTTGGAGTCAATACAATCACCGGTGGATACAATCACAAATTCTCCGCCGTCAAGCACAATGAAGCTGTCGGAGCTGCCGCCGAACCCCTCCTGGCCGGGCATTCTTCCCCCAAAACCGGAACTGTCCGCACCGCAGGCAGCGTTCAACCCGTCGTCTGCGGAGGTGATGTCATAAGTGCCTCCGTCGATGGTGATGGAAAGTCCCTCGATTCCTTCGTAGCAATAGGGGATGGTAAAGGTTCCGTCCTGAATCGTAAGAGCTGTGTCTGTGTGGATACCGTCGTCTCCGGTGCTGAGATGGAATTCCCCGCCGGTAGTGAGCAAATCTTCGTTTGCGTGGATGGCGTCATCCACCGTGTCAATCTGGAAGCTGCCGCCGGAAATGGTGAGGGTGCCGTCGGCTTTCACACCCTTCTGGCTGACGGAATCGTCCTCCGTTGTGCTGTCTGTGGGAGCACCAAAGGAGCCGGGGCCACCTCCCATGGAATCCGTTTCCAGGGTCACGCTGGCGCTGCCTTCCCCGGTGGTGACGGAAAAGTCTCCCCCTTCAATCTGCAAGTACACCCCTGCACTCAGACCGTCTCCCTGGGCATGGATTGTGAATGTGCCGTCCTCAATATAGAGAAAGCCCAGGGTGGTGTCATCGGCGTTTTCTGCATGAATGCCGTCCTTCCCGGAGGTGATGGTGTAGCTTCCACTGGCAATGCGCACGCTGTCTTTGCCGGAGATGCCGTGGCTGGCAGCGGTAATCTCATAGGTCCCCCCGGAGAGCACCAGGTCATCTTTGGAAACAATGCCGTGACCTGCGGCGGCGGAGATGGTCAGAGTGCCAGAGCCGTTCAGGGTTAAATCCGCTTTGGAGAAAATCACGCTGTCAATGTTGTTGTCGTCGATAGCCACATATTCCCCACCGTTGGAAAGGGTGTTCCGGGAATCCGGTGCGGTGGTGATGAACACCTTGTCGGCGCTGCGTACATAGATGGCGGCACTGGTGCTGCTTCCGATTTGCGTATTGTCCAGCACCAGCTGTACCTTGGCAGAATCCTCCGCATCCACAATCACCATTCCGTCCTCCAAACTGCCTGAGAGAATGTAGGTGCCTTCTTCTGTCAGGATGATTTGACTGCCGGAAATCTGTACCGCATCGGAATCACAGGTGGCGGTGGTGCCGGACAGGGTGATGTGAGCGCTGGTCAGGTCGTCGTAACCGACTTCCAAATCCGAATCGGAGAACATCTGGGATACGCTGACAGTGGTGGGAACGGTGTCCTCTTGGGTGGTATCCTCCTGGGAGCCTTTGGTATCTTCTGCCTGGGCTGCTGCACAGCCGGACAGCAGAAATGCAAGGGCCAGAAGCCAGCACAAGTATTTACGCTTTTTCATGGAAAAACCTCCTTTTTACAGCTCCCCAATGGGGGATTCCTGCCGGGAGACGGAAATTTCCAGATTTCCGTTCCGGCAGCGGAGCTTGTCAATCATTTCCTTTTCCTTTCCTGGGGAGCGAAGGGTCAGATTGTAGGTGAGGCGGAACAGGCTTCCCATGTTGGAGGTTTTCACCTGGGTCAGCTCACAGGAAGAGGCGTACTCCTCCCAAATGGGCTGGAACACATCGGTGTAGTCCAGATCCTCCGGAATGGTGATGTGCAGAGTTTTATACAGGGATGCCTTTTTCTGAGAACCAAAGTCCAGCCGGTTAAACACCAGACCGGCAAGCCCCAAAAGAATAGCGCAGAGAAATGCGTACCCCAGATACCCCATGCCCACAATCAGCCCCGTTCCCATAGCCAGAAAAATGGCCCCAATCTCCTTGGCGGAGCCGGGAACGGAACGGAAACGCACCAGGCTGAAAGCACCGGCTACCGCCACGCCGGTGCCCACATTGCCGTTGACCATCATAATAATCACACACACCACACCGGGAAGCAGTGCCAGAGTGGCCACGAAGCTCTTGGTATATCGGCTGCGGTACATATAAAACCCAGCCAGCAGGACGCCAATCACCAGAGCACTGCCCACACATAGCAGAAACTCTCCAGGGGTGATTACCTGGGTCATATCCGTATCAAAAAGTCCGCGAAACAAGTCAGCAAGCATGTAAGGTTCTCCTTTTGTCGTTTTCTTGGGGATTGGTGCACATATGCCGATAGGCAAGGCCGTATTTGGAAAAGGATGTGGGGTAAATCCCCAGCTTGTTCAGGGTGTGGCTCATCCAGAGGGGAAGCCCCCCGGGGGTCTTGATTTCCATCAGGGTCTGTCCCTTTTCCAGCAGGGGCGTACCATACACAGGACTTCCCAGGGACAGTTCCTGGGTGCGGTAGAGAATGTTCCAGTCAAAAGTCACCCGAAACTCTCCCCCGTCCAGGGCGTAAAAAGCCTCCCGGTCATAGCTGAGGAATACCGCCGGGCGCAGTCCTTCATAGTAAGACCGGAAATAGGCGATTTCCCTTCCAATCTGGGAGGAAACCGGCAGGGGATTTCCCTGCCGGAAGCTTGCCATAACCTGTCTTTCCGGAAGCACCAACCGGCGCTTGTAGACCACCGATTGGTATTTCTACTTAAGCTCCACAAAAAACGGATCCTCGCCGGAGGCGGTTTGGTAGCTTCTTACCCGCAGCTTTTCCTTGTAGGCCGGTTTTTCCAGAGAGCGGCGGATCAGTCGGTAGGAATCCGTGTCAAAATAGATGTTCCGGATGGTGGTACGGCCATACTTGTCCAGCTTCATATATGGCGCCATTGCCCGGAGAATTTCTTCTTTCTGGGCCTGGGTCAGAAGATATTTGATTTCGTACCGCTTGAAAGTGGCCTGGTATGCCATGGCCTTACCCTCCTTCCGTTACACAATCAAAGATGCAATAAAGTCCCACACCTGGCTGATGGGGATGGCGTAGCCCATGCCCTCCACATCGGTGGAAGCCACCTTTGCGGTGTTGATGCCAATCAGCTCTCCATCCATGTTCAGCGGAGCACCGCCGCTGTTGCCGGGGTTGATGGCGGCATCGGTTTGGATATAGGTGGCGTTGGTATCGGTGCTGGCAGACCGGTTCAGAGCGCTGACAATGCCGGTGGTGACGGACTGACCGTATCCCAGAGCGTTTCCGATGGCGACCACCTGCTCACCTACCACCAGTTCCTCCGAATCTCCCAGGGCTACCACGGAAATCTGAGACCGGGTTGCGATGGACAAATCGGAAGCGGCGACTTTCAGCAATGCAATATCCACATCTTCATCATAGCCGCAAAGCTCCGCCTCGTAAGTCTGCCCGTCACAGAAGGTAACGGACAGGGTGACAGCCCCTTCCACCACATGATAGTTGCTGATCATGTAATAATAGGTATCATCCTGGTAAACAATCACGCCGGAGCCGCAGCTGGTGGTTTCCTGAAGCTGTGCCGGTCCCCGGCCTCCGGGGCCGAACATACCAAAGTAGTTCTGCACCTCCTGGACGGAGATGTTGGTGACGGATACCACCGAGGGAAGCCCCAGGGCGGCAATGCCGCTCACATCCAGGGATTGCCCTTGGGAGTCGGCGGAATAGGAGAGCTGGGAGAGGGAATAGCCGCTGCTTTCTTCCGCCTTTGTCCCCTCTGAACTTCCCAGGACAGAGGTAAGACCGTAGAAGGCACCCCCTGCAGCCCCGCCGAACACCAGGGCGGAGAGCACCAGGACAGTTGCCTTCTTCCAGAAGCTGTGCTTTCCGGGCTTTTGGGGGGCGGGATTTCCGGATTCCGGGAAATCGGCTGTGGTTTGGGTAACATATTCACCATCGTAATACATAGAATTAAGCTCCTTTCGGCTGTAGGTTTCTTTGTTTGTCCCAATGATACCCTGTAAACCTTAGCTGAACTTAAAGAAGAAGCTTAAAAATGCCTTAAATTTGAATTTTTGCCCGACAAAAACCGCCGTCTTTTTTCAGACGGCGGTTTTTGGGGAAGAAACTATTGGGGAAAGGAGGCGGTAATGAGCAGGGATTTTTCGTCCTGGGTGGCGGCGGTGATTTTTCCCTTGTGGGCGTTCACAATCGCCAGGGCGATGGAAAGCCCCAGTCCGTAGCCCCCGGTTTGAGAATTGCGGGACTTGTCCGCACGATAAAACCGCTCAAACAGGTGGGAGAGGCTTTCCTGGCTTACCCCTTCTGTGGTGTTGCATACTTTCAGACAGATTGTGTTTTTCTGCTTTTCCAGGGTGATTTCGATTCTGCCCTGGTCATCTGTGTACTTAACGGCGTTGTCCAGGAGGATGGAAACCAGCTGCCGGATGGCCTTTTCGTCCCCGTTCATGGAGAGCATGGGGGAAATGCGGCAGGTACGGGTTTTCCCCCGGGCCTTTGCCAGGGCTTCAAACCCCTCCGCCATCTCCTGCACCACGTCGGAAACGGGGAAGGGAATTTTCTCCATATGGGGCTGCTCCTCCATCCGGGACAGGAAAATCAGACTGTTGGTAAGCTCCGTCAGACGCTTGGTTTGGGCCTGAATGTCTCTGAGCCATTCGTTTTCCCCCAGGTCCATTTCCAATACCTCGGCGTCGGCGTCAATGATGGTCAGAGGGGTTTTCAGCTCATGTCCGGCATCGGCAATAAACTGCTTCTGCTTCTCGTAGTTTTCGGAAAAGGGCTTGACGATTTTCCCGGAGAGGAAAATCAGAAGAATCAGAACGGAAGCCAGGCCTCCGGCGGATACGGCGGCCCCGGTGATGAGAAAGGAGCGGAAGGAGCGCATTTCCCGGCTGTAATCCAGGAAAATCATGTGGATTTCCCCATTTGTTTCGTAGACAATGTACCGATAATCGTCTGCAAATCCCCGGCCTTTTCCATCTGCAAGGACAGAACCGGCGTAGCTGATGGCGGTTTGGGTGTCAACGGCGGCGATTTTGCCGGTGTTCACCGAAAGAACTCTGCCCCCTGTGGTCAAAAACACGGAGAAATACCGGGTTTCATAGGGAAGCTCCGGGGAAAAACTGTGATTTCCCGTGGGAGGCTTTCCGCCGGGGGAGGGGAAGTCCGGGAACCTACCGTCGTTGGATTGGAGCAGGGAGAGAATGCTGTCCGCATCGGCGGCAATCTTTTGATAGTTCAGGATCCCAACAATGCCGAAAATCACCACAAGCACCAAAAGCAAGGAGGCCATAGCGGCACAAATCAGCTTTGCACGCAGCTTTCCAATCATGGCATTTCCTCCAAAGTATATCCGGCGTTGCGCATGGCCTTGATTTGGACATTGGCGTGAAGAGCGGTGAGCTTTTTCCGCAGATAGGAGATATCACCCACACCACATTGATTTCCGTTTCGCTGTCATACCCCCAGATTTTTTCCAGGAAGCGTTCCGAGGAAATAAGGCTCCGGGGATTGGCCATGAGCAGCTCCATCATCTGAAACTCCTTGTTGGACAGCCGGAAGGAGCCGGTGGGGGAGGAGAGGACAAAGGTTGCCCGGTTCAGGGTGATGTTTCCCAGCTGGAACTGGGCGTCCGGCTGAACCGTCTGGGTTCGGGTCATGGCCCGGATACGGGCCAGCAGCTCCCGGGAGAGGAAGGGTTTGGTGAGGTAATCGTTGGCCCCGGCATCCAGCCCCAGCACCTTGTCGTCAATTTCGGATTTGGCGGTAAGAAGCACACAGGAACCCGGTTTCCCCGGCTGCGTAGCTCTCGGAGTACCGTGATGCCGTCTTTTTTGGGCATCATGATATCCAGAATCACCCCATCGTAGTTGTCGGACTCCAGATACTCCAATGCGGCCTGCCCGTCAAAAACCGCATCCACGGAATAGTTGTTCCGCTCCAATATAGCGGTCAGGGCTTTGGAAAGGGCCTGCTCGTCCTCGGCCAGCAGCAATCGCATAGATTTCACCTCTTGTTCCTGGCGTTTTTTATTTTGATTATAGCATAAAACCCTTTCCTTAAATAGAAATAAAAATCAATTTTATAACACGGGCTTGTCTTGCCTTTTCTTTCTGCCTGTGCTATCATCAGAAAAAAGAATCCGTCCCCGAGAGGGACGGCAGGAAGGAGAAATGGCTATGCCCCGTATGGATGTGACCCAAATGGCTTTTGGGAAGGTTTATCCCTTGCTGGTTGCCAAGGCAGAGAAAAAAGGCCGTACCCGCCAGGAGGTGGACAGAGTTACCGGCTGGCTTACCGGCTACACTCCGGAGGCCCTGGCCCAGATGGAGGCTTCGGATATTACCTATGGGGATTTCTTCCGCAATGCTCCGGACCTCAACCCCGATTTTACCAAAATCACCGGAAAAATCTGCGGCATCCGGGTAGAGGAAATCCCCGATTCCCTCATGCGGCAAATCCGCTGCCTGGATAAGCTGGTAGACGATCTGGCAAAGGGAAAGCCTTTGGAGAAAATTCTTCCCTGATTTTGGGCGTTGCTCCGCGATTGACAGATGCCCCGGCAATTTCGCAAGTTGCAATACTTGCCCATAAAAGGAGGATGACTGATGAAAAAGGTTCTTGGTGTAGGGTTGCTTTTGACTGCGTTCCTTTTGGCGCTGTCAGCCTGTGATCAGGGGCGGGACAATTCTATTGATGCTGGAGAAACAACGCAAGAATCTTTTATGACCGAAGCTACGG
>DVFK01000078.1 GCA_018713285.1 Candidatus Faecousia excrementigallinarum | reverse complement strand
CAGGAGACCTACGGCGAGGACCCCTATCTTGCCGCCCGTCTGGGTGTGCAGTTTGTTCACGGCCTTCAGGGCAATGATCCACACTATATGAAGACCGCCGCCTGTGCCAAGCACTACGCCGTCCACAGCGGCCCGGAGAAGCTGCGCCATGAGTTTGACGCCCGGGCTACCAAGCAGGATATGGAGGAAACCTATCTTCCCGCTTTCCACGCTCTGGTGGACGCCGGAGTTGAGGGCGTGATGGGTGCCTATAACCGGGTAAACGGGGAGCCTGCCTGCGGCAGCAAGACCCTTCTGCAGGATATTCTCCTGAAGAAATGGGGCTTTGAGGGCTATATCACCTCCGACTGCTGGGCCATTGCGGACTTCCACCTCCACCACAAGGTGACGGAAAAGCCTGTAGAGTCTGTGAAGCTGGCTCTGGACAACGGCTGCTACTTAAACTGCGGCTGTACCTATGAGCATGTGCTTCACGCCGTGGAGTTGGGGATGATTACCGAGGAGCAGGTGCGCCATGCAGCCACCAAGCTGATGACCACCCGGATGAAGCTGGGTATGTTCGATGCCCATACTCCCTTCGACCACCTGGATTTGCAGGATGTGGACACACCCTACAACCGGGATGTGAACTACCGCATGGCCTGTGAGTCCCTGGTTCTGCTGAAAAACAACGGGATTCTCCCCCTGAGTCCGGAGAAGCTGGGCTGCGTTGCGGTGATGGGTCCCAACGCCAACTCCATTGTGGCTCTGGAGGGCAACTACCACGGTACCGCCAACCAGTACCACACGGTGCTGGAGTCCATCCGGGCAGCTCTGCCCCAGAGCCGGGTGCTCTATTCCGAGGGCAGCCACCTGTACGAGGAGAAGTTGGAAGATCCGGGCTACGACGGTGACCGGCTGGGAGAAGTGCGTGCCATGGCGGATATGGCAGACCTGGTGGTGGTTGTCACCGGCCTGGACGAAACCGTGGAAGGGGAAGAACTGCTGGCCCAAGGCATGGAGGGTGACAAGAAGGATTTGTTGCTGCCTTACTGCCAGCGCCGGATGATCGAGGTACTGTGCAATCAGGATACCCCCTTTGTGATTGTGAACCTCAGCGGCAGCGCGATCGACTTTGGCCCCGGCAATGAAAAGGCTGCGGCTATTATCCAGGCCTGGTATCCCGGCGCCATGGGCGGCAAGGCTGTGGCGGATTTGCTTATGGGCAAATTCAGCCCCAGCGGACGGCTGCCGGTGACCTTCTACCGCAACGACAACCAGCTGCCGGATTTCTGCGATTACAGCATGAAAAACCGCACCTACAAGTACTTCACAGAGGAGCCCCTGTTCCCCTTCGGCTACGGTCTGAGCTACACCACCTTCGCCTATTCCCAGCTGGAAGCCCCGGAGCACATCCGGGCTGGAGAGAGCTGCCAGGCCAGCGTTACCGTGACCAACACAGGAAAGGTTGATTCCGGTACTGTGGTACAGTTCTATTTGAAGGATGTGGAGGCCTCCACCACCGTACCCAAATACCGGCTGTGCGGCTTTACCCATGTCTTTGTGAAGGCCGGGGAGTCTCAGACGGTAACGGTGGAGATTCCCAGCCAGATGTTTACCCTGGTGACAGAGGAAGGCGAGCGGGTCTTTGAGCCGGGCACCTTCCGCCTGTACGCCGGCGGCAGTCAGCCTGACAGCCTGAGCCAGCGGCTCACCGGCACCGGCTGCCTGGAAGCCGAAATTCAAATGGATTAAAAAAGGAGGGCACATACCGGAAATTTCCACGGTATGTGCCCTTTTGTTCAGACAGGAGGCTTTCTTATGTATGCACTCATAGAAGAATTGAACCGGGAGCTGCCCAGCCCCATTCCCACGCCTCTGCCGGAGAGCTGGCACCTGGTCTGTGCCCCGGGAAAGCCGGGACTTTTGGAAGTCACGGAAGAGGGCTTGCTTCTGCGATACCCCAACCGGGTGCAGCTTTGCCGGATGCTGGCTATGGCGGCGGCTCAGCCTGAGCCATGCCGGGTGGAGGAGCAGGCCCGGTTTTCTCAGCTGTCCTTTATGCTGGACTGCTCCCGCAACGCCGTCCCCCGGGTGGAGACGGTGAAAAAGCTGCTGCGGCGGATGGCGGTGATGGGCTATCACGCCTTGCTCCTTTATACGGAGGATACCTACACCCTGGAGGACTACCCCTATTTCGGCCATATGCGGGGCAGATACTCCCGGCAGGAGCTGAGGGAAATAGACGATTACGCCGCTTTTTTGGGCATTGAGGTGATTCCCTGCATCCAGACCCTGGCTCACCTGAATGCTCTGTTCCATTGGAGCGCTTTCTCCTCTGTCCGTGACACCGGAGATATTCTTCTGTGTGACTCGGAGGAGACGGAAAAGCTGATCAGGGCCATGGTTGCAACCTGCCGGGACTGCTTCCGCAGCAGAAAAATCCACATCGGCATGGATGAGGCGGAGATGACAGGCCTGGGCCGGTATCTGACCCTGCACGGCTATGTGCCCCGGCATGAGATTCTCCTGCGCCACCTGAACCGGGTGGCAGACATCTGCCGGGAGCAGGGGCTGGAGCCCATGATGTGGAGCGATATGTTCATCAAGGAGCTGCGGAGCCAGCCGGAGGAACAGCGGCAGAGACGGGCAGCGGAGATTTCTGCCCGGATTCCGGAGGATGTGACCCTGGTCTATTGGGACTATTACTGCCGCACCGGGGAGAAATACCGGAATCACCTTTTGCAGCACCGGAGTCTGACGGAAAAAATCTGCTTTGCCGGGGGTGCCTGGAAGTGGAGTGGCTATGCCCCCCTCCTGGACCACTCCCTCCTGGCAGGACGGCTTGCTCTGGAACAGTGCCTGGAGCAGGGAATTGAGAAGGTAATGCTCACTGCCTGGGGAGATGACGGAGCGGAGGCCAGCTTGTGGGTGGTGCTGCCAATTATGCAACTGTATGCTGAGTGCTGCTACCGGGGCACGGCCCAGGTGCCGGAGGAGGTTCTTTCCCGGCGGCTGGCAGCGTGTACCGGCCTGAGTTGGAAGTGGCTCATGGCCACCTCCCGGATTAACTATATTCCGGGCAATCCTGCCCCGGGAAAGCTGTCCTCCGGCCCTGCCAAGTACCTTTTGTATCAGGATCCCATGTTGGGCCTGTTTGACTGCCATGTCCCGCCGGATACCCCTGCCCATTTCCGGGATTGTGCCACTTTGATGGCCCAGGCCGGGAAGGAGGACCCGGCCGCTTCGGATACCTACCGGGTATTGGAGGCACTCTGCCGGGTGCTGGCGGAAAAGGCCACCCTGGGGGTGGAGCTGAGGGAGGCTTACCGACGGCAGGACAAGGCTGCCCTGCGGGCCCTGGAAGCCCGGTGCCGCCGGGCAGCGGAGCTTACGGGAGATTTCCTGGAAGCCCGGCGGAAGCTGTGGCTGGAAGAAAATAAGGCCCCGGGCTTCGAGGTGCTGGATTTGCGGCTGGGAGGACTGGTTTTCCGCCTGAAAGCCACGGCGGATACCCTCAGACGCTTCCTCTCCGGGGAACAATCCAGTATAGAGGAACTGGAAGAACCCCGGCTGCCCTTCAGTCCCCGGGGGCCGGAGGATGGGAAGTACCCCATTCTGGAAAACTGCGGCTGGCGGCATATGGTGACCGCCATGGAAATCTGAGAAAAGGAGCCATACCATGAAAGAAGAAGCACTGAGAAAGCTGCTGGAGGATATGTCCCTGGAGGAAAAGGTGTACCAGCTGGTGCAGTACCAGGGGGCAAATTATGCAGAGGACGCGGCCCTCACCGGTGCCCTGGAGCAGGACCACATCACCCGCCGGGGACTGGAGCTGGCAGGGAGTACCCTGTGTATCTGGGGGGCGGACAAACTGCGGAAAATTCAGAATGCCTGTATGGCTGCCCAGCCCCACCACATCCCCATGCTCTTTATGCTGGATGTGATTCACGGCCACCGTACCGCCTTTCCCTGCCCCCTGGGCCTGGCAGCCACCTTCTCCACGGAGCTGGTGGAGGAGGGGGCGGCAGTGGCGGCCCGGGAGAGTGCTGCCGACGGCATCCATGTGACCTTTGCCCCTATGGCGGATCTGTGCCGGGATGCCCGGTGGGGGCGGTGCATGGAGTCCTCCGGGGAGGACACCTACCTGAACGGACAGATGGCAGCTGCCATGGTCCGGGGCTTCCAGGGGGCGGATTTGCACAGTCCGGAGCGCATTGCCGCCTGTGTCAAGCACTTTGCCGGTTACGGCGCAGCAGAGGCAGGCCGGGACTACCAGAATGTGGAACTTTCGGAGCACACCCTCCGGGAGTATTACCTCACCGGCTATCAGGCGGCTATCGACGCCGGAGCCAAAATGGTGATGTCTGCCTACCATACTTATAACGGCATTCCCTGCACCGGAAATCGGTGGCTCCTGAAGGACATTCTCCGGGGAGAGCTGGGATTTGACGGACTGCTGATTTCCGATTACCGTTCTGTGGGGGAGATGGTGCCCCACGGCTATTGTGAGGACTATGCCCAAGCCGCCAGGGCCGCCATGGAGGCCGGCGTGGATGTGGACATGGAAGGGCGGAGCTACGCCGGAAATCTTCAGAAGCTGGTGGAGGACGGTCTTGTCCCCATGGAGCGGGTGGACGAAGCGGTGTGGCGGGTGCTGAAACTGAAAAATGACCTGGGCCTCTTTGAAGACCCCTACCATGGAGCCAGTGAGGAGCGGTCCCAACAGGTGCAGCTGTGCCCTGCGCACCGGGCAGCTGCCCGGAAAGCGGCGGCAGAGTCGGCAGTTCTGCTGAAAAATGAGGGAATTCTGCCTTTGCAGCCGGGGAAAATCGCCTTTATCGGCCCCTATGCAAGGCATCGGGATTTGCGCAGCGCTTGGTCTTTCTCTGCCAGGGCAGAGGACTGCGTCAGTCTGGAGGAGGGAGCCAAAGCCAGTCCGGAGCTTTCCGGTTGGCAGCTGCGTTTCGCCTCCGGCTGTACCATGCTGGATAACCATACCCGCTTAGCCATCGGGCGGTATGAATCCTCGGACTTTGGGGAGGAAAATCAGGCCCTTCTCCGGGAGGCAGAGGAGGCGGCCCAGTGGGCCGATACGGTGGTGCTGTGCCTGGGAGAGCACCGGCTCCAAAGCGGCGAGGCTGCCAGCCGGGTGTCCCTGCATCTGCCGGAGATTCAGCAGAAGCTCCTGGATCGGGTGCTGGCCCTGAATCCCAACACGGCGGTGCTGGTATTTTCCGGACGGCCCCTGGTGCTGGAGGCGGAGAGTCGGGCAAAGGCACTGCTGGCGTGCTGGCTCCCGGGCAGTGAAGGCGGTCCGGGCATTGTGGATGTGCTCACCGGAAAGGTCTGCCCCGGAGGCAAACTGCCTATGAGCTTCCCCTGCCACGAGGGGCAGCTTCCCATGAGCTACAGCAGCTATTCCACCGGGCGGCCTGCATCCCTGACCCCGGAAATGGACTATGCCAGCCGGTATCTGGACTGCGGCAATGAACCCCTGTATCCCTTTGGCTATGGCCTGAGCTATACAGGCTTTTCCCTCACCCCGACCTGCCTCAGCAGCCGGGAGATGAGGAAAGGGGAGACAATCACCGCCTGGACGGAGCTGACCAACACCGGAAAGGTTACCGGAACGGAGGTGGTGCAGCTGTATCTGCGGGATCTGGCAGGCAGCCGGGTGCGGCCGGTAAAGGCATTGAAGGGATTTCGGAAAATCTCCCTGGCCCCGGGGGAAACAGCCCGGGTGGAATTTACTATCACGGATGAAATGCTCCGCTTCTACACCGGGGAAAACCAATGGGCCAGCGAACCGGGACAGTTCCAGGTCATGCTGGGCACCGACAGCCGTGTGACGGAGGGCTCTTGCTTCCTGCTGAAGGAATAAATAGTTCCGCCAAAACCCGTATTGTATGAACAGTACGCCCCGGTTCCGAATTTCCGGAACCGGGGCGGTTATTTTTTGCTGTGAAGAAGGTTTGTAAGGGAGAAGATGCCAAAATCATATACAAACCGCCGCTATGTAGGAAAGACTGACACAATGTCCCAATGCGGTACGGTCGTTGCGGGTATAGTTCATAGTTCGTGTGGGGCACATCTTCTTGACCATCTGGCCGCCCACGGAGCCGGCCTCACGGGAGGTCAGGTGACCGTTGTAGCCGTTGGTCAGGTTCACGCCAACCTCAGAGGCGGCCTGCATCTTGAACTTGTTCATGGCTTCCTTAGCCTGGGGCACGTTGATGCTGTTGTTGCTCTTCATAGTACTTCTCTCCTGTTTCATAAATTCGGGAAGCAAAGCCGCTTCCCGAAAGAAGCACCTTTGTTCCGCAGACATAGCTTATCCCGAATCCAAAAACCTATCAGAGAAAAAAACAGCCAGCTTATGAAATTTGTGGAAAAAGGGTTGGGAATTCCCGGGGCAATTCAATTTGCGATTCCTTTCATCCCCTCCAGGTGCTTGAACAGCCACATCCTATTC
>DVFK01000077.1 GCA_018713285.1 Candidatus Faecousia excrementigallinarum | reverse complement strand
ACCATGCCGATGGCGGCTCTGGCCATCTTCTGAATCTGGGTGTGGGTGTCCCCAGTGCGTCCGCCCAGATAGGTGATGATCTCTGCAATGTCTTCTGCCTGGTCGCCAATGCGCTCCATGTCGGTGATGATCTTGAGGGCTGCGGAAATGACCCGCAAATCCCGGGCCACCGGCTGCTGATGGAGAATCAGCTTCAGGCACAGAGCCTCAATGTCCCGCTCCTTCTGGTCAATCTCCTGAGCCACAGGCTGGATGTTCTTCCTCAGGTCCGGATCCCAATCCATCATGGACTGGGAAACCTTGGAGAGAATATCCTCACACAATGCACCCATCAGGGTCAGCTCTCTGTTAAGCAGCGCCAGCTGCTGATCGAAACGACTTCTCATTATCCAAACCTCCCGGTAATGTAATCTTCTGTCCGCTTGTCCCTGGGCTGGGAGAACATTTCGTCGGTCTTGCCGAACTCAATCAAATCTCCCAGGAGGAAGAAGCCGGTGTAATCGGAAATACGTACGGCCTGCTGCATATTGTGGGTGACAATCACGATGGTGTACTTGCTCTTCAGGTCCATGGCCAGCTCCTCAATCCGGGAGGTGGAGATGGGGTCCAGAGCGGAGGTGGGCTCATCCATCAGCAGAACCTTGGGCTCCACAGCCAGAGCCCGGGCGATGCACAGACGCTGCTGCTGTCCGCCGGACATACCCAGGGCGTTCTTTTTCAGACGGTCCTTTACCTCGTCCCAGATAGCAGCGCCCCGGAGAGCCTTTTCCACAATCTCGTCCAGCTCCGCCCGCCGGGTTATGCCGTGGGTTCTGGGGCCGTAAGCCACATTGTCATAGATGCTCATGGGGAAGGGGTTGGGCTTCTGGAACACCATACCCACTTCCTTCCGCAGGTCGTTCACATCCTGGTTTTTGGCAAAAATGTCCTTGTCCTGGAAGGTGACCTTGCCGGTGATTTTTACCCCGGGAACCAGGTCATTCATCCGGTTCAGGGTCTTCAGAAAGGTGGACTTGCCGCAGCCGGAAGGCCCGATAAGGGCGGTAATGCTGTTTTCCGGGATGTTCATATTGATATTTTTCAGAGCCTGAAACTGGCCATACCAAAGGCACAGATCCTGGGCGGTAATAATATTGCTCATAGACTTCTCCTCTTTGCAAAGTATTTGCCGACGATTGTAGCGGCAAGATTGATAATCACAGTCAGCACCATCAAAATAGCGGCGATGGCAAAGGCCACTCCAAATTCACCCTGTTCCTTTGCGTAGACATACAGGGCAACGGTCAAGGTGGCGCCGGGGCTGGTCAGACCGTCAAACAGACCGTTGAGCACATGGGCAAAACCGGCAGTATACAGAAGGGCAGCGGACTCACCCAGAATCCGTCCCACGGTGAGGATACAGCCGGTGACCACACCGTCCACACAGCCGGGGAGTACCACGGTGCGAATCACACGCCATTTACCGGCACCCAGTCCGAAAGCACCTTCCCGGTAGGACTGGGGAACGGTTTTCAGGCTCTCCTGGGTGGTACGCATGATGGTGGGAAGATTCATAATCACCAAGGTCAGGCTGCCTGCCATCAGACAGCTTCCCATGTTGTTGGAGAAAATCAGCATACCCACAAGACCGTAGATGATGGAGGGGATACCGGAAAGGGTCTCGGCAGCGTATTCAATCACTGCCACCAGCTTCTTGTTGGCTGCGTATTCCGTCAGATACACGGCAGCGCCCACACCCAGGGGGATAATGATGATGAGGGTCGCCAGCACGATGTAAACCGTATTGAGAATATCCGGCAGAATACCAATCCGGTCAGAAAGATAACTGGGGGAGGTGGAAAGCAGCTCCCAGCTGATGTTGGGGAAACCCTGCATCAGCACATAGACCAGGAGGAAAATAACCAGCGCAGCGGTGATGCCGGTGCAAAGCCACATCAGAAACCGCATGATGCCAATATAGGCAGATCTTTTTGTAGACATGACTCAATCCTCCTTGCTCCGCTTCAAAAAGAAGTTCAGGGTAGCGTTAATCAGCATGATAAACAGGAACAGTACCAGGGCAATGGAGAACAGAGCCTGCCGCTGCAAACCGCTGGAGTAGGACATTTCGCTGGCCACAGCGGTGGTGAGGAAACGGACACTCTGGAAGAGGGAAGGCATATTGGCAGCATTGCCGGATACCATCATAACTGCCATGGCCTCGCCAATGGCACGGCCTACGCCCAGTACCACAGCGGCGGCGATGCCGCTCTTGGCAGCCGGGGCAGAAACCCGGAAGTAAGTTTCGACAGGGGTAGCACCCAGAGCCAGAGAAGCGTCCTCATATTCCTTGGGTACAGCATCCAGGGCTGTGATGGAAACTTTGATAATGGAGGGAAGAATCATAATAGCCAGGACGATGATGGCAGCCAGCAGGCTGGCGCCGTCCGGCACATGGAAAATCTTGCGGATACCGGGAACCAGCACCATCATACCCACCAGGCCGTATACCACAGAGGGGATACCTGCCAGCAGGCTGACGGCGTTTTCCAGGGTGTGGCGCACCTTGGGGGAGGCAACCTTGGACAGATAGACTGCAGTGAAGAAACCAATGGGAACGCCCAGAACGATGGCGCCGGCTGTGCCGTAAACACTGGTGAGAATAAAGGGAAGAATACCGAATTTGGCTTCTGTAGCGGTGGATTCCCAAGTTTGTCCAAACAGGAAGGGGATCAAACCGATTTCCCGAATGGCGGGAATACCGGAGATCACCAGATATATGGTGATGAGCAGGACGCACAGCACGGTAATCAGGCCCAGTACCAGGAAGATGCCGTGAATGATGTGCTCCGTAGCTTGTTTTTTCTTGTTCATTTGCCTTACCTTTCTTTGAAAAAACGGCGGCTGAAACAGCCGCCGCCTTTTTCTTGTGCCTTGTGATTAGTTAGCTGCAACTACGCCGGCAGCTGCGATAACCTCAGCAGCATCAGCGGAGGTGATGTAATCGAAGAACATCTGAGCAGCCTCAGACAGCTCGGCGTCGGTCTTGGTCACCAGGACGAAGGGACGCTGAATCACATAGCTGCCGTCCTTCACGGTTGCTTCGCTGGGGGCCACGCCGCCAACGCTCAGAGCCTTCACATTGTCCTCCACAGCGGACAGGGAGGTGTAGCCGATGGCATCGGGGTTGCCGGCAACGGTGGCAATCACGTCGCCAGTGGAAGTCAGCTCCTGACGGTAAGCGCAGGCTTCCTCAGTGCCGGTGATGGACTCAAAGCCGTCCCGGGTGCCGGAACCAGCCTCACGGCCGATTACAACGATCTCAGCGTCGTTGCCGCCAACTTCCTTCCAGTTGGTGATCTCGCCGGTGTAAATCTTGGCGATGGTCTCCAGATCCAGGTCAGCAACAGGGTTCTCGGGGTTGACAATCACGGCGATGCCGTCCAGAGCCAGGGTGGTGCCGGTCAGGCCGCTGGCCTTCTCATCATCCTTCAGAGCCCGGCTGGCAAGACCGATGTCGCAGCGGCCTTCCTGCACGGCCTTAACGCCGGAGCTGGAACCGGTGGGGTTGTAGGTAACATTGATGCCCTTATTGTTGTTCATGAAAGACTCGCCCAGAGCGCCGATGACTTCCTCCATGGAGGTGGAGCCGTCGGTGGTAACGGTACCGGAGACTTTCTTCTGGCAGCCGGCGAACACAGAGCCGACCAGCAGCAGGGCCATAACGCCACAGATTAACTTTTTCATAGATGATTTTCCTTTCCATTTGCACATCTTTTTTCTTCTTGTAACCCTCATTGATTACACGGACATTGTAATTCGCCAATGTAAAATCAAAAAGTCATGCTGTGTAAAATCAATGTCAAATTTCCAAAAGAAAAGGTGCCGCCTTTTGTAAGGCAGCACCTTTTATCAGTCGCTTAATTTTTCCAGAAGCGCTTGCAGGAGCCTCTCCTCCCGGGGGTCATCTGCGGAGAGCACAACGGCGTTGCCCGATTCCTCCAGCAGTTTTCCGATGGCAATGTACTGGGACAGGGAGGACTTGAGATTGAACACATCCCCCTCCCGGGACTTGAGATATACCTCCCCTTTGCAGGCGGCCACAGCGTCCAGAAAAGCATGAATGGCGTCAACATTGGTTGGGTTCATAGTAAAATACTCCTTTTGATGTATTTGTACTATGCCCATTGTACCAAAGGTTTTCTGGGTTTGCAAGACCAATATGGTAGGAAGGATTTACCGGAGCCTTTCTCTCAGCCGCAGAATATTGCGATGGATTTCCCGGATTGTGGCCCGGAAAGCTTCATCGTCCTTGCCGGAAGGGTCTTCCAGCCCCCAGTTTTCCGCATACTGACAAGGCACATGGGGACAGCTTACATTGCAGCCCATGAAAATCACCACATCCGGCTGAGGAATATCCTCCAGCAGTTTGTTGTGTTGGGTTTTCTCCATATCAATCCGGTAAAGCGCCTTCATCATCCGCACCGCATCGGGGTTTATGTGGTCTTTCAGGGCGGTCCCGGCGGAGTAGCTCTCAAACACATCCCCGGCCAGGAGCTTTCCCAAAGCCTCGGCAATCTGACTGCGGCAGGAGTTGTGGACGCAGAGAAATGCTACCTTGGGCTTTCCGCTGCAATG
>DVFK01000076.1 GCA_018713285.1 Candidatus Faecousia excrementigallinarum | reverse complement strand
GGTGCCGGAGGCCTCGGTGCCTGCAGGGGAAATCTGCTCGGAAATATCCGCAGCGGGGATGATATGCTCGGCATAGGAGCAGTTATAGTTCTGGACGAATACCACCTTCAGCTTATCATGCACCTGGGGATCGCTGTTAATCATCTTAGCGATCCGGTTGATATAGCGGATGATGGCCTTGGCCCGGGCGTAGCCGGGGGCGGACTTGGCGCCGAACAGGTACACCGTGGGTTGGAAGTCAGGCAGGCTCCCGTCTTTCAGGCGGAAGTAGATATCCACGATGGACAGGGCGTTCAGCAGCTGCCGCTTATACTCGTGGAGGCGCTTGACCTGCACATCGAAGATGAAGTCGGGGTTCAGCTCCACGCCCTCGTGCTTGGCAACCACCTGGCACAGCTGCTCCTTCTTCTGGTGCTTGATGTCGTTGAACTGGCGCACCATATCGTCGTCGATCATGGGCTTGAGCTTGCTCAGCCGGTCCAGGTCCTTCAGGAAGTCGCCGCCTACCCGGTACTTGATCATCTGGGTCAACTCCGGGTTGCACAGGCCCAGCCAGCGCCGGGGAGTGACACCGTTGGTCTTGTTCTGGAACCGCTCGGGGAACACTTCATACCACTGACGGAACAGGTCATCTTTCAGAATCTGGGAGTGAATCTCTGCCACGCCGTTTACATAAGAACTCACATACACGCTGAGGTTTGCCATGTGAGCGGTATTGTCCTGGACAATGAACAGACCCGGATGCTCGGCACGGAGCTTGGCGTCAATCCGCAGGATGATGTCCACGATTTCCGGCACCACGCTGCGCAGGAGGTCCAGGTTCCACTTCTCCAGAGCCTCACCCATAACGGTGTGGTTGGTGTAGGAGAAGGTCTTCTGAGCCACGGCAAAGCTCTGGTCGAAGTCCATGCCCTCCTTCATCAGCAGGCGAATCAGCTCGGGGATGGACATAGCCGGGTGGGTGTCGTTCAGCTGCACCGCATAGAAGTCCGCAAAGTGGGACAGGTCGGAGCCGTGGGCGGTCTTATAAATCCGCAGCATATCCTGCAAGGAGGCAGAGGACAGCACATACTGCTGCTTGATACGCAGCCGCTTGCCCTCCCAGGTGGAGTCGTTGGGGTACAGCACCCGGGTAATGTCCTCGGCCTTGTTCTTCTGGGTCAGAGCCCGGAGGTAGTCCTGGTCGTTGAAGGCGTTGAAGTCCAGCTCCTCCTCGGCCTCGCACTGCCACAGCCGGAGGGTGTTGATGTTCTTGGTGCCGTAGCCGATGACAGGCACGTCATAGGGAACTGCCAGCACCGTGTGGTCCGGGAAGGACACCTTCACGGTGTGGTTATACCGGCGGTAGGACCAGGGGTCGCCGTACTTGGACCAGTCGTCCGCATTCTCCTTCTGGCTGCCGTACTCGTCAAAGCTCTGCTTGAACAGACCGAACTTGTACCGCAGGCCGTAGCCGGACAGAGGAATGTCCGTGCTGGCAGCGGAATCCAGGAAGCAGGCAGCCAGTCTGCCCAGGCCGCCATTGCCCAGAGCTGCATCCTCGATGTCCTCCAGGATGGCCAGGTCCACGCCCTGCTCCGCAAAAAGCTTCTTCATCTCGTCCAGAATCCCCAGGTTATACAGGTTGGAATACACCAGCCGGCCAATGAGGTACTCGGCGGAGAAGTAATAGGCCTTCCGCTCATGCATACGGGTGTGCTTACTATGGTTCCAGTTCTCGGAAATGGCCATCATCACCGCCTGGCCCAGAGCTTCATGGAGCTGCTGGGGGGTGGCGTCCCGCAAAGATACATCGCAGGTGTACTTCAGCTGGGCTTCCGTCCACTTCAGAATGTTCAGGCAATTATAACTCATGGTTTTCTACTCCTTCTGCCTCTGAAATTTTTTCTTTTGTTTCATGCAAACGCCCATACAGGGCAGTCAGATTGTATATTTTTTCCGCCAGCGCCGGGGTACAGCTTCCGGGAGCCATGCGCCAGGTCCAGTTGGCGTTGGTCATGGTGCCGGGGAAGTTCATCCGGGCCTCCCCGCCCAGGTTCAGGTAATCCTGCAAGGGCACCACGCACACGTCGCAGACGCTGCCCATGGCGGTGCGGATCACGCCCCAGGCAAGCCCTTCTTCTTCCGTCAGGCACATATATGCCCGGGCGTAGGCGACCGTTTCCTCCGAGGCTTCCCGGAGCCATTGGGCGGTGGTCATATTGTCGTGGGTGCCGGTATAGCACACGGCATTTTTCACGTGGCGATAGGGCAGATACTCCGACGGTTCCCGGGAATCGAAGGCAAATTGCAGCACCTTCATGCCGGGCAGTCCCGAATCCTCCCGAAGCTGCAAAACCTCCGGGGTCAGAAGCCCCAAATCCTCCGCTACGAAGGAAATCTCCGGCAGAGCCTTTTGGATGGTGGAGATGAAGTCCAGCCCCGGGCCCTTTTCCCATTTTCCGTTCTGGGCGGTTTCGTCCCCATAGGGAACGGCCCAGTAGCTTTCAAAGCCCCGGAAATGGTCCAGCCGCACCCCGTCATAGAGCCGTCCGGCGGCAGAGAGCCGGCGAATCCACCAGCTGTAACCGTCCTCCTTGTGCCGCTCCCAGCGGTACAGGGGGTTTCCCCAGAGCTGTCCGTCATCGGAAAAGGCATCCGGGGGGCAGCCTGCCACCGCTGTGGGGGTGAGGCTCTCATCCAGTTGGAACAGCTCCGGATTGCA
Organism: Candidatus Faecousia excrementigallinarum; assembly: GCA_018713285.1. Taxonomy (GTDB): domain Bacteria; phylum Bacillota; class Clostridia; order Oscillospirales; family Oscillospiraceae; genus Faecousia; species Faecousia excrementigallinarum. The sequence goes on along the minus strand of DVFK01000076.1, from coordinate 35,462 downwards.
CCACACCTCGCAGGAGTCCAGGGGCACATAAATGGGCACATCTCCCAAAATCTCGATGCCCTTCTCCTTGGCGTACTGCCGCAGGGCGTTCCACTGGCGGTAGAACTGGTACTGGATAAACTTGTAAAAATCCATTTCTTCCCGAAGGCTCTGGCGAACCTGCCACAGAGCTTCCGGCTCCCGGCGTTTCAGGGGTTCCTCCCACTCATACCAGGGAAGGCCGCCGGATTTGTCCTTCAGGGTCCGATACAGGGCGTAATCTCCCAGCCAGTGGGCGTTTTCCCGGCAGAAAGCCAGGTAGTCCTCTGTGGGCTGGAAGCGGGCGCAGGCCAGGGCCAGCACCTTCCGCCGGGACTGGTACAAAAGCCCGAAGTCCGCCCGGCCGGGGTTCTGCCCCCAGGAAAAGCCCTCCGGCTCCCCCGGCTCCAGAAGCCCCTCCGCCTGGAGGGTGGGCAGGTCAATGAGATATTCATTGCCGGCAAAAGCGGAACAGGACTGGTAGGGAGAATCCCCGTAGCCTGTGGGGTTCAGGGGAAGAATCTGCCAGAGGCTTTGCCCCGCCGCAGCCAGAAAATCTACAAAATCATAGGCAGCCTTGCCCATGGTACCCAATCCATAAGGCCCGGGCAGGCTGGTAATGTGCATCAGAATACCACTTTTACGCAATATAAAAGCTCCTTATCAGAGGGTGTCCGGCACTCTCATCCAAATATAGTGTATGAACCGCCTGGGGTCCGGGTGCCAGGGTAAGTATCACCCATTCCATCCATTCTCAGACCCATATATGGGAAAAAAACCCTTTTTCCGTGGCAGCATACCATATGAGAATAATACGATTCTTATGTTTTGTCAAGGGAACCAGCTGAAATTTTCCACTCTATCCTTAAGTTTTAGGACATTTTCACAAAAAAGCAGGCCTGCCAAGGGCAGGCCTGCAAAAGCAGCTTGGGTATCAGGCTTCCAGGTTGATACCGGTCTCCTTGGAGAACACATGGCAGTTGTTGCCGCCGAAGGCGAACTGCACATTTGCGCCGGTGGTCAGCGCTGCAACCTGTGCGCCGGTCATATCCATGGTGGAAACGATGATGACCACATCCTTGCCGCCCGCATTTACATGCAGATGTACGGAGGAGCCCATCATTTCGCTCACATCCACCTTGGCTGCTACGCCGGAATCGGTAAGGGTAATATGCTCGGGGCGAACACCCAGAGTCACGTCCTGCTCGGCCACGTTGTTGGCGCTCAGAGCCTTCTGCTTGTCCTCAGACAGAGCCACCTTGTAGCTGCCCAGGCATACGACATACTTGCCGTTTTCCTTTACCAGCTTGGCATCAAAGAAGTTCATCTGGGGAGAGCCGATGAATCCGGCTACGAACAGGTTGTAGGGATGGTTAAAGACCTCCTGAGGTGTACCAATCTGCTGGATGAAACCGTCCTTCATAATGACAATCCGGTCGCCCAGGGTCATAGCCTCGGTCTGGTCGTGGGTAACATAGATAAAGGTGGTGTCGATGCTCTTGCGGAGCTTGATAATCTCGGCACGCATCTGGTTACGGAGCTTGGCGTCCAGGTTGGACAGAGGCTCGTCCATCAGCATAACCTGGGGGTTACGGACAATGGCACGTCCGATGGCAACACGCTGACGCTGACCGCCGGACAGAGCCTTGGGCTTACGGCCCAGGTACTGGGTGATGTCCAGGATGGCGGCTGCCTCCTCAACCTTCCGCTTGATCTCATCCTTGGGGGTGTGACGCAGCTTCAGGGCGAAGGCCAGGTTCTCGTAAACGGTCATGTGGGGGTACAGAGCGTAGTTCTGGAATACCATGGCGATATCCCGGTCCTTGGGGGCCACATCGTTCACCAGGCGGTCACCGATGTACAGCTCACCTTCCGTAATCTCCTCCAGACCTGCAATCATACGCAGGGTGGTAGACTTACCACAGCCGGAGGGACCAACCAGAACGATGAATTCCTTGTCGGCGATTTCCAGGTTGAACTGCTGCACAGCCACCACACCTCTGTCGGTGATTTGCAGGTTAACCTTCTTTTCTTCGACTTGATCTCCCTTTTTCTTCTTCTTGGCTTTCTTGGCATCGTCGCCGTTGTAGGGGTAGATCTTCATCACATTCTTCAGGGTTACACTTGCCATACACTTCGACTCTAAGCATACCGACTCCTCGCATATGCTCTCGCTGCCCCAGGCTTGCTGAGGTCAGTATTACGACAGGTCTCCACACTGCCGCACCGTGAGTCAGACGGGGGTTTACATATCCTCCTTTTATTAACATCGTGGGCCTATTTTGTGGAGTAGACACACAATGCCCGGATAGGAGAATTTTATCATATTTTCCAGAGGGTTGCAAGGCGATTTTTGCAACAACTTCCGGGTTCGCTCTCAAAAATCGACGGCTGTTTTTGTGTAGATTAAACAAAAACCGTCTGTTGCATTGTATTTGCAGAAGGTTTCCGCAAATACCTCCCTCCGGGAGGGAGGTGGCTTGGGGCATAGCCCCAAGCCGGAGGGAGCCTGCGGGTGCAAAGCCCATTGGACCGCCGGAGATGGTACCTCCCCAAAGCCGCCCCTTTTCCTGGGCCGGTTAGAAGAAAGCGCAGGGTGAAAGTGACAACGGATATCGGTAGCTGTGAGCAAGTACCAGCCCGTGTGCAACCCGTCAGCTTGCTGCCCGCTTGCTCCCTCAGACGCCTTCGGCGCCAGCTCCCTCCCGGAGGGAGCTATGGGCGGGTGCGTTTTCTGGGAGATTATTCTTTTGAAAGATTGAAGTTGCGATAACGCCCATGTTTAATTCCGATTTAATTTAAAAAACGAGGAAGAATCCCCTTTTTTAGGATTCTTCCTCGTTATATTTGCTTATTTGAACCTTTGTTTTGCTACAGCCCCATGGGGTTATGCCAGGATGTAGCTGCCGTCCCGCTGGCAGGTAAGGGTGCTGCCGTAGTAGCCGGTCATGGCCGCCACCAAAGCCTCCACGTCGGAGGCTGCCATGGTCTCGTAGCTTGCGTGCATGGCAAGCTGAGGCAGGCCGATGTCGGCGGTGGGCACGGACACATGGGAAAGTGAGATATTGCCCAAAGTGGAGCCGCCGGGGAGGTCTGCCCGGTTGTAGTAGGTCTGCACCGGAACCTCTGCCTTCCTGCACATCTTTCGGAAGATGGCGGCGGATACCCCGTCGGTGGTGTAGCGCTGGTTGGCGTTGAATTTCAGCACCACGCCCCCACCCAGCACCGGGGCGTTCTGGCCGTCGGCATACTCCGGGTGGTTGGGGTGGATGGCGTGGGCGTTGTCCGCCGACACCATGAAGGAGTGGCTCAGCATCCGCTCCTTGTCAAAATTCAGAGCTTGGCAGATTCTTCCCAGCACGCTTTCCAGCAGGCAGGAGGCTGCGCCCTGGACGGAGCTGGAGCCTACCTCCTCGCTGTCGAACACGCACAGGAGCGGAAGGCTCCGGCTATCCTTGGCGTTCAGGAAGCCCTGGGTGCAGCCCCAGGCACAGGCCAGGTCGTCCAGAGCCGGGGCGGAGAGGAATTCCTCCGAAAGGCCCCAGAGGGAGGACTTTTGCCGGACATACAGGTACAGGTCATGGCCCAGCACCTTGCCTCCGGCGGTCTTTTCCAGAAGCTCCTGGAGCTTTCCGGCGCCGTCCTTGCCCCCCATCAGGGGCAGGGTATCCACTGCCGGGTTCCAGGCGTAGCCGTCGTTGGCTTTCCGGTTCATATGGATGGCCACGCTGGGGATGAGCAGCAAATCCCGGTCGATGTCCAGAAGCTGGCTCTCCACCCCCACCGGGGTCTCCACCAGCACCCGGCCTGCCAAAGACAGGGGCCGATCCAGCCAGGTGCCCATGAGCATTCCGCCGTATTTCTCCACGGAAAGGCGGGTGTAGGTGCCGCTCAGCTCTCCGTTTTCCTTCACCTTGAAAGTGGGGCGGTCAGAATGGCTGGCGCTCATGAGAAATCCCGTGGGGTCCCCTTCCGGCACCCGGAAGGCAATGAGGGCACTGCCCCCCCGGGTCAGGTAATACTTCCCCCCGGGGACCAGCTCCCAGGCTTCCCCTTCTCCCAGACAGGTGTAGCCCGCCGCCTCCAGATCCCACACAAGACCGGCAACGGCATGGTAGACGCTGTGGGCACTGTCCAGAAAGTTTCTCAGTTCCGTAATCTTATCCATGGTTTACTCTCCAATCAGCTGGCAGAACAGGTCAATCTGGTCGGCAATGGTCTGCAGGGCGCTGCGCCAGAAGTTCTTGTCTCCCAGGTCGATGCCTGCCACCTTGGCCGTATCCTCCACGCTGGCAACGGTGGTGGTATACAGGAGCTTTTTGTACTTGGGCACGAAAGCCTCGCCCTCCTGCTGGTACTGGGCGTACAGGCCCCGGGCAAAGAGTCCGCCGAAGGCGTAGGGGAAGTTATAGAAGGTGGGGCCATAGTAGTGACCCTTGCACACCCACATATAGGGATGGAGGTACTTAGGATCCAGGCCATCGCCGTAGGAAGCCTTCTGTGCCTCCTCCATGAAGCCGCACAGGGTGTCGGCGTGCATGAAGTCCTGCTCCCGGTTTGCAAACACCATGGTCTCAAAGCGGTACCGGGAGTAGATGTCGCAGATAATCTGGGTGGCATCCTGGAGCTGGGACTCAATGAGCGCCAGCTGCTCCTGCTTGTCCTTGGCACCGGCAATGGCGGCAGCCATCACCACGCACTCATTGAAGGTGGAGGCGGTCTCCGCCACAGGCATGGAATAGTCGTGGTTCAAAGGCCGGTGGCTGCGGATGCACTGGTTGTGGAAGGCGTGTCCCAGCTCATGGGCCAGGGTCACCACATCCGTAAAGAGGCCGTCGAAGTTGGTAAGAATCCGGCTTTCTCCCAGGCACTCCACCCCGGCGCAGAAGGCACCGCCCACCTTGCCGTCTCTGGGGTAGAAGTCAATCCAAGCCTCGTCAAAGGCCTTTGCCACCATGTCCGCCAGCTCCTGGTCAAAGCCGGAGAACAGCTTCACCAGGTAATCCCGGGCATCCTCCGTGGTAAACTTGGTGGAAGCCTTGCCCATGGGGGCGAACAGGTCGTACCAGGGAAGGCCATTTTCGTGACCCAGGGCCTTGCCCTTGGCTTTCAGGTACTGCCAGAACTTGGGCAGGTACTCGTCCATGGCCTCCAGCATGGCAGTCAGGGTCTTTTTCTCCATGTGGGAGTTTTCCAGGGTCCGGTCCAGGGGGGAGGTGTAGCCCCGGAGCTTGCAGTCGCTGATGGTCTCCATCTTGATGGAGTTCAGGGCAAAGGCCGCAGAGTCCCGGATGGCAGGGTATGCCGCCAGCTCTGCCTCGTAGGCATCCTTCCGCACCTGGGCATCGTCATCGTAAGCCAGGTTCCGCACCGCAGAGAGGTTAATGGTCTTGTCCCGGTACTTGACCGGCAGGGTGCTGGTGATGTAGGAGTGAAGGTCTGCCCAGGCGCTGCCGCCGGAGAGCTCCATCCGGGCCATAATCTCCTCTCCCATCCCCGGGAGCAGGTACCGGCTGGACTTTTTCACATTTTCAAAATAGTAGGCATAGTCCCGGAGGTTCTCATCCCCCGCCACCAGCTCCTGGAGGTTCTCCAGGCTGCTGGCCCACTGGGAGAATACAGCCAGGGGTGCGGCGGTGTCAGAGTACAGGGCCATAATCCGGCCCATCTGGGAACCAGCCTCCTGGTCCCGGGTGTCGGCGGACTGGCGCAGGCTGGCATACTCTGCAAGCTTGTTCACCAGGTCAGTCAGCTCCTCCGACAGGGCAATGCCCCGGGTAAGCCCCGCCAGAGGCTCCATCCCCTCCAGCTCCCCGGAAAAGGTTTTCAGTTTCTCCACCAAGGCTTTGAGGGCTTCATAGTCCCGGGCAAAGGCAGGGTCGTCGAAGCCCTTGTAGATGGGCTCCAGATTCCATACTTCATTCATGGCACATTCCTCCAAAAAAGTTTTCTCCATTGTATAACATCTGCCCGCCTTCGTCAACTTGGCGGGCAGAATTTATCCACAATACGATTGCTGTCGAATTGTTCGGAATTTTATCATTTTTTCGAATAACTACGGAATTTTTGTCGAGCGATTGTTTCCGTTTGTCCTTGCAAAATATGCTCTATTATGCTAAATTATATTTGTCGCAAATCAGGTAGGGTCGCCTGCCACAGAAGGGAGAGCAATCTTCAGAAGTCAGGAGAGGAAGTTATGGATCATCGAACAAGTGTTATTATTGCAGACAATTCAGAGGATTTTTGCAGCTATCTGACGGCAGCTCTGGAAAAGACCGAGGCCTTTCAGGTAGTGGGCACCGCCAACGAAGGAGAACAGGCGGTGCTTCTGGTTTCCCAGCGGAAACCGGACATTCTGGTACTGGATTTGATGCTGGCAAAGAAGGACGGCATCTCTGTCCTCAAAGCCCTCAGCTCCATGGAGCATCGCCCCGTGGTGCTGGCTACATCCGGATTTATCACCGACTATGTGGCTTCCGCCAGTGCCAATTTGGGAGTGCGGTATCTGATGCTGAAGCCCTGCGATATGGATGCCCTGGTAGAACGGCTCCAGGAAATCCGTGGGGATTCCCAGCAGACCAAGGTGCTGCACCCCAAGCAGTCCGGACAGCCCAACATCGAAACCATGGTCACCAACATCATCCACGAAATCGGCGTTCCCGCCCATATCAAGGGCTACCAGTATCTCCGGGAGGCAATCATCATCGCCGTGGGAGATATGGATGTAATCAACGCCATCACCAAGGTGCTCTATCCCCAGGTGGCCAAGGCCTTCCAGACTACCCCCAGCCGGGTGGAACGGGCCATCCGCCACGCCATCGAGGTGGCCTGGGACAGAGGGGATTTGGATACTCTGCAGCGGTTTTTCGGCTACACCGTGTCCAACACCAAAGGCAAACCCACCAATTCCGAATTCATCGCCCTCATTGCAGACAAGCTTCAATTACAGCTCAAAGCCGCAGGCGCTGCCCGGATGTGAGTAAACACCCATGGAAGAAGGGAACTTCCATGGGTGTTTTTCATGGGATTACTTCCACTTTTCTATGAGATTGCGAATCTGGGCGGTGAATTTTGCCAGGTCCTTGTTGGTGCGGCCCTTGCATTTTTTCGCCAGGGCCAGCAGGGACTCCGCTGCCGCCAGGAGCTCGGCGTATACCGCCTGGGTCCGGGACTGGGCCTTCTGGTCCCGCTTCACCGGGATGCCATCCCGGTAGGCGGTCATCCGCCCGGTTTTCAGGTCGTACTCCATGCCGCTGAAAGGTGCTTCCGCAGCATAGCCCTTCTGCCGCAGCAGGTTCCGGAAGGCGGTGCAGGCGTCATCGTCGCCATGGTTCACAAATACCATCTGGGGCTTTTCCTGGAAGCTCTCCAGCCAGGCAAGGAGTCCCGCCTGGTCGGCGTGACCGCTGGTGCCATGAAGCTCCCGAATCTGGGCGTTCACCGCAATTTCCTCTCCAAAAAGTTTCACAGAGGGAACCCCCTGCAAAAGCCTTCTGCCAAGAGAGCCTTCTGCCTGGTAGCCCACGAACAGAATGGTATTTTTCTCACTCCACAGGTTGTGTTTCAGGTGATGGCGGATTCTGCCGGCCTCACACATACCGCTGGCGGAGAGAATCACCTTGGGCCGGGTGTCAAAGTTGATGGCCTTGGACTCCTCCGAGGTGACGGAGAGGGTCACCCCCGGGAACCAGATGGGGTTGATGCCCTGGTTCACCAGGGCCAGGGTTTCTTCGTCAAAGCAGCTGTGGTCGCATTGGAGGAAAATTCCCGTCGCCTCCACCGCCAGGGGACTATCCACATACACCGGAAATTCCGGGTGGCCCGGAAGCAGTCCCTTATGGTGAATCTGCCGGATGGCGTAGAGCATCTCCTGGGTTCTGCCCACCGCAAAGGAGGGAATGACCAGGTTGCCTCCCCGGTCCAGGGTGGTTTTGATAATCTCCGCCAGTTCCTCCAGGGTATCTTTGGGCTTGTCGTGGAGCCGGTTGCCATAGGTGGATTCGATGACCAGGTAGTCCGTATGGGCGACTGTCTGGGGGTCTTTGATGATGGGCTGGTTGGTGTTGCCCACGTCTCCGCTGAAGACGATTTTCCGGGTCTCGTCATCCTCCTTCAGCCACATCTCGATACAGGCAGAGCCCAGCAGGTGTCCCACGTCCGTAAACCGGATTTCAATGCCCTCCGCCATATGGACCAGCTCGCCGTAATGGCACCTGCGGAAGCAGGAGATGGCGCCGATGGCATCGTTTAAGTCGTACACCGGCTCAACCAAATCCTCTCCGGCACGCTGGGCCTTCCGGTTCTGCCAATCCGCCTCGGACATCTGGATGTGGGCAGAGTCTTTGAGCATAATGTCACACAGGTCACAGGTGGCTTCCGTGGCGTAGATAGAGCCCCGGAAGCCCTCTTTGTAAAGTTTGGGCAGCATACCGGAATGGTCAATGTGGGCGTGGGTCAGAAAGACCGCCTGAATGTCCCCGGCAGAAACCGGCAGGGGTACGTTTTCAAAGGTATCCTTCCCCTGCTCCATGCCGCAGTCTACCAGGTATTGCTTGCCGCAAACCTCCAGCAGCGTGCAGCTGCCGGTCACTTCATGGGTTGCACCGATAAATTGAATGCGCACAGTTGCCACCTCCTGATAATTTCCTTACCTATACTATATCCCACAATTCCCTGTTGGGCAAAGGAATTTTTTGTAAACTCTTTGCGGGCAGTGCCCGGCGGCGAGTCGCCGCAGACATTTTCGCACCAAGCTGGTCTAAAATCGTTACTTCCCTGACCCGCCCGGTATCGTTACCTTGCATAAGGCTTCCCCAAATACCTCCCTCCGGGAGGGAGGTGGCTTGGGGCGCAGCCCCAAGACGGAGGGAGCCAGCGGGGAGAAAACCAATTCAAGCACCAGAGTCAGAACCCCCCCAGGGTTAAAATTTACCTATGCCCCTATCCCAAGAAAGCGCTCGGTATAATGGGCATAGGATATCGGCAATTATGAGCAAGCACCACCCCAAAGCAAACCGGAACTGCACCGCCCGCTGGCTCCCTCAGACGCCTTCGGCGCCAGCTCCCTCCCGGAGGGAGCTATGGGCTTTTGCCACTTCACATCGGTTTGTACTTTGGGAAGTGCCTACTGTGAATCCCTCAGGCAAAAATCAGAGATTTTTGCCAGCTCCCTTTGACAAGGGAGCCTTTGGGTGCGGTATCGATATCGTGTGCATTGACTGCGGCGGCACGCCGCCCCTTTCACAAGGGAGCCTTTGGTGCAGGAAAGGGCCCATTGCGTTTTGCAATGGGCCCTGAGGCTTATTCTTCTACAAAGACCAGATTGGTGCGGGGGATGACTGTGGGGACCTGGGCCTCCACGTAATCTCCGGGCTGGATATCGGTGCCGGAGGCGTCAAAAAGGGTGTACTGGTTCCCCACCCGGCCTACCAGGCGCAGCTTTTTTCCTTGATAGGTCACATAGGGAAGCTTCCGGCTCAGGCGGAACAGCTCCCGGAAGTAGTACACCATATCCCGGAGCAGGTAGTTGTCCGGCCCGCCCACATAGCCGTAGCCGTTTTCGCTGCCCACCGCCACAATGGCAACCCGGGTGGTCTTTTGTGCCCGGCACACCGCCGCATAGCCGGTGGTATCCCCCTTTTGGAGTGTCTTGCATTCCACCACCTGGGCCAGGTACCGGGTGGCAGGGCGCAGGGGGATGGGGGGCTTGGGGAACAGCCGCCCAGTCAGGGCTGAGCCTACCCGCACCGCATCCAGCCGGGTCTGGGGGAAGCGGAGGGCGGCGTTGCTGTTGGCCATGTGGCGGATTCCTATGGGGCAGCCGGCTGCCCGGAGGGTGTCCGTCACCTGCAAAAACCGCTCCAGCTGGGTTTTGGTGATATTGTATTCTCCCTCAAAGGCCTTGGCAAAGTGGGAGAAAATCCCCTCAAAGGAAAAGCCTTTCTGGGCGTAGAGTTCTTTCAGGGCTTGGGTATTCTGCCAGGGGATACCGAAGCGTCCCATGCCTGTATCCACCGCCACATGAACCCGGACGGTTTTTCCCGCTGCCCACCGGGCGTAGTTTTGGGCATTTTCCAGTGAGGACAGGGTGAAAATCACATTCTGGGCCAGAAGGTCAGAAAAAATCTCCTCATCCGCCACCGGTGCCAGGAGAAGCATCTCCTGGTCAAAGCCTGCCCGGCGCAGGTGCAGCGCCTCCCGGGGGGTGGACACCCCCAGCATGGCAGCTCCCGCCTCCACCCAGGCTTTGGCTGCCGCCTCCAGGGACATTCCGTAGCCGTCACACTTCACAACGCCGATGACCGGCACCTGCACATACGCCACAATGGCCTTTGCATTTTCCCGCAGCGCTCCCAGGGAAACCTCCAGGTAGCTCTCCCCATGTATGTCCGCCATATTTTTGCCTCCTTGATACAATCAGATAAAAAAAGCGCAGACCCCAAAAGGATCTGCGCCATTTTGTTTGCTTTTAGCCCTCGCTGCGCATCTTAGCGAAGCACTCGCTGCAGTACACAGGACGGTCGGACTTGGGCTGGAAGGGAACCTTGGCCTCGCCGCCGCAGTTGGCACAGGTAGCAGTGAAGAACTCACGGGGACCACGGGCGCTGTTCTTGCGAGCGTCACGGCAGGCCTTGCAGCGCTGGGGCTCGTTCTGGAAGCCGCGCTCAGCGTAGAACTCCTGCTCACCGGCGGTGAACACGAACTCGTTGCCGCACTCTTTGCAAACTAAAGTCTTGTCTTCGTACATGGAATTTACCTCTCTTCGGTTAGTTGATGCCCCGTGAAAGCCTACCAAATTTTCTGGTTGTAACGCAGGGTCGGATTCTTAGGTGGTATCCACCATAAATGGGATTATACACAATCCCCCAATCTTTGTCAATCCTTTATAAAAAATTTTTTCAATATTTTTCTTGTTTTATGCAAAAATTCCAAGCGCCTTTTTTCTCCACCCTTCCCGCCAGGGAGGAATGGATTCCATTGCCCGGCGCAAAATATAGCGGTGTTTTCCACATTTTGCAAGATAGAATTTCATTCTTGCATGATAAGCAATTTTATGCAGATTTATTCTTGACAAAATGCAAGATTGTAGATATGATATTGCAGTTTTATAGCCCTGCCGGTTTTTTGAAAACGCCGGCAGAATTTTGGAACCCCAAAAAAGAGGTGTTATCATGGAAAAAAGAAGTATGGATTGGAGCCGTCTGGGCTTTGGATACCAGCCCACCGATCAGCGGTTTGTGACAAATTTCCGGGATGGTGCCTGGGATGCCGGGTGTCTTACCGGGGATTCCCAGGTGGTCATAAGCGAGTGTGCCGGGGTTTTGCAGTACGCCCAGACTTGCTTCGAGGGTCTGAAAGCCTACACCACCAAAGACGGCAGCATCGTATGCTTCCGCCCGGAGCTGAACGCCCGGCGGATGGCTGCCTCCTGCCGGAGGCTGTGTATGCCGGAGTATCCGGAGGAGCAGTTTCTGGAGGCAGTGAAGCAGACGGTGCTGGCCAATGCCCAATGGGTTCCCCCTTACGGCTACGGCGCTTCCTTGTATCTGCGGCCGGTGATGTTCGGCACCGGCGCTGTGCTGGGGGTAAAGCCCTCGGATACCTACCAGTTCCGGATTTTCGCCTCTCCCGTGGGGTCTTATTTCCACGGCAACGCCCCTGCCCTTTCCCTGCGGGTCTGTCCCTATGACCGGGCTGCGCCCCACGGCACCGGGCATGTGAAGGCAGGTCTCAACTACGCCATGAGCCTTTACCCCATCACCGAAGCCCACGCCCAGGGCTTTGACGAAAATGTGTATCTGGATGCCGCCACCCGCACCTATCTGGAGGAAACCGGCGGGGCAAACCTGCTGTTTGTGAAGGGCAACACCCTCGTCACGCCCCAGTCCTCCACCATTTTGCCCTCCATCACCCGCCAGTCCCTGCTGGAAGTGGCCCGGGACTATCTGGGGATGGAGACCCAGGAACGGCCCATCTCCCTGGAGGAGCTGGGAGAATTTTCCCAGTGCGGCCTGTGCGGCACCGCCGCCGTCATCTCTCCGGTGGGTAAGATTGCAGATGGAGACAGGGAGTTCACCTTCTCCGGCAGCGCCACCCTCCAGAAGCTCCGCTCGACCCTTCTGGGGATTCAGCTGAGGGAGATTCCTGCCCCGGCTGGGTGGATTTATCCCATTGTGTGATTTTATCACAGAAGAAAAAAGCCTTCCGGTGTATACTGAAGAAAACAACCGGGAGGTTTTTCTATGGCGAAGCGAATTCCCAAAAAGGCCTTGGTGGAGGAAGATCTGTGTGTGGCCTGCGGCTGCTGCCTGAAGGTCTGCCCCATGGCTGCCATTTCTGTATACAAGGGGCTTTATGCCCAGGTGGACTGGCAAAAATGTATCGGCTGTGGCAAGTGCGCCAAAGAGTGCCCCGCCTCGGTGATTACCCTGCAGGAGGCGGCCCAATGAAGAAGAAATGGTATGACTATCTCTGGATTTTCTCCCTGACTTATCTCATTCTGGGATTTTTCAATATCCTGTTTGCCTGGCTGGGGCTTTTGTGCTTCTTTATCCCCCTGATTATCTCCATTGCCAAGGGCACCAAGGGCTACTGCAATCGCTACTGCGGAAGAGGTCAGCTTTTCTCCCTGCTGGGGGGCAGGTTTGGCCTGTCCCGGAAGCGGGATATCCCTAAGTGGATGAAGAGCAAAGCTTTCCGCTATGGCTTTCTTATCTTTTTCTTTGTTATGTTTTTTATCATGCTGTGGAATACTTACCTGGTATTTGCCGGAACGACTCAGCTCAAGCAGGTGGTGACTCTCCTGTGGACCTTCCGGCTCCCCTGGCACTGGGCTTACCATGGCACCCTCTTTCATCCCGGCGTTGCCCAGTTCGCCTTCGGCTTTTACAGCGTCATGCTCACCTCCACGGTGCTGGGGCTTGTGACCATGGTGCTCTTCAAGCCCAGAAGCTGGTGCGTCTACTGCCCCATGGGCACCATGACCCAGCTCATCTGCAAACTCAAAAACAAGGAGTGATTGTATGAAAAAGCTTCTGTGCCTCCTTTCCTGCCTGTTCCTCACCGGCTGCGCTGCCTCCGGCGGCTCTCAGTCCTACCGGCAGGTGTCCATGGATACCGCCATGGAGATGATGGAGTCGGAACAAAACTATATTATCCTGGATGTGCGCACCGGGCAGGAATTTGCCTCCGGGCACATTCCCGGGGCCATCAACATCCCCAACGAGTCCATCGACTCGCAGGCCCCGGCGGGGCTTCCGGACAAGAATCAGCTGATTCTGGTGTACTGCCGCAGCGGCAACCGGAGCAAGCAGGCTTCCAAAAAGCTGGCGGCCCTGGGCTACACCAATATTGTAGAGTTCGGCGGGATTCTGGACTGGCCGGGGCAGGCAGAAACCGGAACCTGACGTTCTTTTTCCCAGTTGACAGAATGAAGGGCAGATGTTACCATAGCCCTGTGCCCCAAATATGCACTCAGTCGGCCAAAAGGCCCTGAAATATCACCATAAACGGAGGAATTTACCATGGAAAATCAGAAGAAAAACCCCTACGCCGGTACCAAAACCGAGAAGAATCTGTGGGAAGCCTTTGCCGGAGAGTCCCAGGCCCGGAACAAGTACACCTACTTCGCCTCTGTAGCCAAGAAGGCCGGCTACGAGCAGATTGCCGCTCTGTTCCTGCAGACCGCAGAGAACGAGAAGGAGCACGCAAAGCTCTGGTTCAAGGCCCTGGGTGAGCTGGGCTCTGTGGAGGAGAACCTGCTCCATGCCGCTCAGGGTGAGAACTACGAGTGGACGGATATGTATGACCGGATGGCCAAGGAAGCTGAGGAAGAGGGCTTTACCGCTCTGGCTGCCCAGTTCCGGGGCGTTGCCGCCATCGAAAAGTCCCACGAGGAGCGCTACCGTGCCCTTCTCAAGAACGTGGAGACCAAGGCCGTGTTCGAAAAGAGCGGCGTTACCCTGTGGGAGTGCCGCAACTGCGGTCACCTGGTGCTGAGCGTCTCCGCTCCCGAGGTTTGCCCCGTGTGCCACCATCCCCAGGCCTTCTTCGAGGTTCGGAAGGACAACTACTAAGCCAAAACCCCATCGCCCTGCCGGAAATCCCGGCAGGGCATTTTTCTTGCGGCCGCATATGTTACGAGTTTTCTTCCATTTTATCCCAAATACTCCGGGGTTTAAGGCTTGAAAAGTACCGGAATTTCTGCTATAATGGATGTACAAAACAAAGCCCTTATCCCGGCAGCCAGGCCTGCGGTGCTGCCGGGCGTATTTTATGCCAACGGAAAGGAGGTCTCCCCCTTGAATCAAGCGCTGCTGCTTATGGGCCTGGTGATTTTCATTTGTATTCTGCTGGGCCGGTTTATGGAAAAAATCCCCCTGCCCTCCCTGCTGATTTTCATTGGGCTAGGTATGCTCTTTGGAGAAAACGGCGTGCTGAAAATCCCCTTTGACGACTATCTGGGGGTGAACACCGTGTGCTCTGTGTGCCTTTTGTGCATTATGTTTTACGGCGGCTTCGGCACCAACCTTCGGGCAGCCCGACCGGTGCTGCCCCAGTCCATTCTCCTGTCCACCCTGGGGGTGGCGGGGACCGCCGGAGGGGTGGCGGTGCTGGTGCACCTCATCTTCCGCCTTTCCTGGCAGGAGTGTCTCCTGATTGGCGGCGTCATCTCCTCCACCGATGCCGCCTCCGTTTTCAACATCCTCCGCTCCCGGAAGCTGGCTCTTAAATACCACACCGACTCCCTGCTGGAGATGGAGTCCGGCTCCAACGACCCCATGTCCTTCATGCTCACCACCCTGGCCATCGCCCTGCTGGCAGGCCAGTCTGTTTCCGTGCCCGGGCTGCTGGCCCGGCAGCTGCTCATCGGGGGCTTTCTGGGCATCGCCATGGGCTGGATTGGGGTGAAGCTGCTCCACTGTCAGCTGCTGCCCTCCCAGGAGAGCCACACCATCTTTTTGCTGGCAATCATGCTCCTGTCCTACGCCCTTCCCACCCAGCTCTCCGGCAACGGGTATCTGAGCGTTTATCTCTGCGGCATCTACATCGGCAACAGCCACCTGCCCCAGAAAAAGTTTCTGGTCCACTTCTTTGATGTGCTGACCCAGGTGTCTCAGGTGCTGATTTTCTTCCTGCTGGGGCTGCTGGTAACTCCCGTGCAGCTTCCTTCGGTGATTCTTCCTGCCCTTTTGATTATGGTGCTTCTGACCCTTGTGGTGCGGCCCCTGGTCTGCACCGCCATTCTGGCGCCCTTCCGGGCGGGGCTTTCCCAGATTGCCCTTACCTCCTGGGCAGGGCTTCGGGGAGCTGCCTCCATCGTGTTTGCCATCTCGGCGGTTCTCAGCGGCATTCCCACCACCTTTAATCTGTATAATCTGGTATTTTGTATCGTGCTGCTGTCCATCTCCATTCAGGGAACCATGCTTCCCCTTCTTGCCAGGAAGCTGGGAATGCTGGACCCCACCGCCGATGTGGGGCGCACCTTCAACGACTACCAGGAGGACAGCGACATCCACTTCATCCGGCTGCGGGTGGCGCCGGGGCACAGCTGGCAGGGGCAGACCCTGTCCCAGCTCCGGCTCCCGGGAGACCTTCTGGTGGCGGTGATTCTCCGTCAGGGTCAGCTGCTGACCCCCACCGGGGCTACGGTGCTGGAAGCCGGGGATGTGCTGGTGCTGGCTGCCCGGAGCTTTCAGGACCAGAAGCAGCTGGTGTTCCAGGAGGTTCCGGTGGAAAAGCACCACAAATTTGCCGGGCTTCCCCTGTCCCGGATTCCCCAGGCTCACACCCAGCGGATTATCCTCATCAAGCGGGGGATTGGCACCCTCATCCCCACGGGAAGCACCGTGGTTCAGCCCGGAGATATTCTGGTAACCACCCAGCTTCAGGCCGAGAATGCCGAAAGTTAATTTTCCTGCCCTGCCGGGATTTCCGGTAGGGCTTTTCTCTTTACATTTTGGGATTTCTGTGGTAGATTAAACGATAAGGTAATCCAAATAAAAGGAGGTTTTTCCTTTGCAAATCTTGAAAGAATTTTCCCTTTCCCAAATGCGGTTGCAGTATCTGCTGGAGGAGGACACCCGGCAGGTGGGGCTGCGGATGGCGCCGGTAGGATGCGAGGCTGTGGCTTTGGACAAAAAGCGGCAGCAGGTGGTATCTTTGGTGCAGGCACACATCGCCGGGGACATCCGCCCCACCGCCTATGCCGGAGGCAGAAGTCTGGGGTTAAGCGGCACCAGCAAGGCTTTGCAGTTTGATTCCCTCCGGGAATATGACACAGGAAAAGGAAAAATCTGGGAAACCCGGCTGGTACACCCGGAGCATGGGGAGTGTTTCCATCGGCTCCGGTGGACAGGCGGAGATTATGTATACTGCTCCACGGAGTTTCGGAACACCTCCTCCCGGCCGGTGCCCCTGGAAGCCCTGTCCTCCTTCTGCCTTATGGGCATCACCCCATTGGAAGGCGGCAGCGCACCGGGGCAGCTGTGGCTTTATCGGCTTCTCTCCGCCTGGAGCATGGAGGGCAGGCTTCAATCCGACTCCCTGGAGCACCTGAACTTAGAGCCCTCCTGGGCCTGGTTTGGGCTGCGGAATGTGCGGTTCGGGCAGGCCGGTTCCATGCCCTGCAACGGCTATTTCCCCTGGGCCTTTTTGCAGGACACACAGAACCGGGTGTTCTGGGGCTGTCAGCTGTATAACACCGGCTCCTGGCAGATAGAAGTCTCCCGGTTCGATGACGGGGTATGTCTGTCCGGCGGGCTGGCAGACTACGAGCTGGGCCATTGGCGGAAGGAGCTTCTCCCGGGGGAGGCTTTCCAGACCCCGGAGGCGGTGCTCACCGTCACCCGGGGGGATACCGTTTTGGAAGCCGCTCAGGTGCTGACCGCCGCCATGGAGGAAGCGCCCCGGCGGGAAAAGGGGCTGCCCATCTTGTATAATGAATACTGCGCCACCTGGGGAAGCCCCTCGGAGGAAAAGGTGGCTGCCATGGTGGAAGCCCTCCGGGGCAAGCCCATCTCCTACTTTGTCATTGACGCCGGGTGGTACAAGCCGGAGGACAAGGCCTGGGACAACGTCCTGGGGGACTGGGTTCCCTCCAAGGCCCTGTTCCCCCAGGGTCTGGCGCACACTGCCCAAGTCATCCGGGAGGCGGGAATGGTGCCGGGAATCTGGTTTGAGCCGGAGAATGTGGGCTTTGATTCCCAGTCCTTCCACGACACGGCCCATTTACTCCACCGGGACGGCGTACCCATCACCACCTTCACCCGGCGGTTCTGGGACTTCCGGCAGGACTGGGTGCAAAACCATCTGAAAGAGAGAATCATCGATTTTCTGGACAAAAACGGCTTTGGCTATGTGAAGCTGGACTACAACGACACCATCGGTCTGGGCTGCGACGGCGCCGAAAGTCTGGGAGAGGGACTGCGGCAGCATATGGAAGGGGTCACCGATTTCCTCCAAGCCCTGCGGAAGCAGCTTCCCCAGCTGATTGTGGAAAACTGCGCTTCCGGTGGCCATCGTCTGGCTCCCGGCTGGCTCACCGCCACGGAGATGTCCTCCTTCTCTGACGCCCACGAGTGTGTAGCCATTCCCATTATCGCCGCCAATCTTCACTGTTGCCTCCTTCCCCGTCAGAGCCAGATCTGGGCGGTGCTGCGGCAAGGCGACACCCCCTATCGGCTGGTTTACTCCCTGGCCGCCACCTTCCTGGGACGGATGTGCCTGTCCGGGGATGTGACGGAGCTTTCTCCGGAGCAGTGGCTTTTGGTGGACGAGGCCATGGACTTTTACCGGGAGGTGGCTCCCATCATCCACCAGGGCCGCTCGGAGCGGTTCGGGGCGGAAATGGTCAGCTACAACCAGCCTCAGGGCTGGCAGTGCGTCCTGCGCACCGGCGCTTCCGGGGAACTGCTGGGGGTGTTCCACCAGTTCGGAGGGGAACCTGCCCCGGTTTCCATCCCCCTGCCGGAAGGACAGTATCAAATCCGCCGGATTTATGCCGTGGACCCGGAACAGGTAAGCCTCTCCGGAAATCAGCTGATTTTCAAGCCCGACACAGCTTTTTCCGCTATGGCCGTACATCTTGCCAAAGCATAAACGAAAATGCACGCCCTGGTGAGCCCCAGGAAAACCAGGCTCAGAATTCCAGGCCCTGCAAAATTTCCATCACCTCCCGGGTGTCTCCTGTGAGAATCACCCGGGGGGCTTTTTGTACGCCGTCAAAGGTGAAGCGGAGGTTGGTGTAAGACCCCTGGGTGATTTTTTCGCAAAAGTACCGGGATACCCCCTCCCGGTCCCGCCCCGGCAGATCCAGAATCAGGCAGATTTCCGATTTCTCCCCATGGGGTGTGGCCAGAAAATCGTACACCGCTCCGTGGTTCTTTGCCAGAATGCTGGGTCGGACGGCAGGGTGCCGGATAAACTCCTCCACCTGCTCCGGGGTGAACCGCCAGCTCCCTTCTGTCTTTTCTCCTTCCAGAATACCGGACGCCAGGTAATTCCTTATGGTACGGTCGGAAAGGCCGGTACACTCCGCCAGCTGGCGGACAGAATAATCGTCATGCATAAACATACGCCTCCTTGTACTGCCCCCAGCCGGGGGCTTCTGGCTCTATCATACCCTGGGGCCGGGGAAAATGCAATTTGAAAATCGGTGACTTTTTCCTATCCCCCGGGTTTTGCGCCCTTCTACACAAATCCGGTTTCCATTTTTCCATTCCCTTCGTGCAGGGCTACAATTCTGAATTTTTTCTTGTATTTCCCCCTTGATTATTGCATAAATTTTCATATAATTGTGAATACAGATTCGCCTCATCAGAAAGGAGTGGCAGGTTATGAAGCGGAAAAAGTACCGACGATCCCCTAAGAATAGGGATTTACATAGGTTTCTGGCAAGCATTGCCACCATTTTGAGAGGAGCGTTATTATGCATCATCACGGATTTTGGAAAACCATGGTCAAGCCCCTGTGTGCTTTGGGGCTGACCCTTTCTCTGGGCCTGGGCATGGCAGCCTGTACCCAGACCCAACCCACGGAGACCACCACCCAGCCCACGGAGACCTCCCAGCCGGAGGCCCAGCAGTCCGGCTTCTCCGTCACCGTCACCGTACCCCAGGATTTTGAAGGAGAGCTGAACGGCCGGTGCCTTATCGCTTTCGCCGAGGATACCAGCGAAGCCCAGCCCTATGAGCAGATTGACCTTTACGGTGTGCCGGTGTTCGGCAAGACGGTGTACGGCCTCACCGCCGGGGACACCATCACCTTCACCCCCCAGGATTCCGAGATCATCGGATTCCCCTTCACCCTGTCGGAACTGCCTGCCCAGGACTTCTCCGTCCAGGCCTTTTTCATCACCTACACCCAGTTTACACGGAGCAACGGCTCTGTCATCTGGGGCATAGCGGACCAGGGCGGTGGCGGCGACTTCCATGTAAATCCCGGCAATTATTACAGCGATGTGGTGGAAACCTCTGTGGATGTAACCGCTCAGCAGGAGATTCAACTGAACCTTAACCAAGAGATTCCCATGCCGGAGCTGGAAGAGGGTCAGGTAGCCCAGCAGGGCAACTATGAGGACACGGACATGGTGAAGTATGTGAAAATCAAGAGCCAGCTTCTCACGGACTTCTGGGGACAGGATATTTACATCGGCGCCAACGTGCTGCTGCCCCATGACTACGACCCCAACAAGGAATACCCCACCTTGTACTATCAGGGCCACTTCCCGGGAGGAAATGCCCCTTTGAGCTACGGCACCAACGAGGAATTCACCGCCTGGTGGGACAGCGGGGAGGCTCCCCAGATGGTGGTGGTCACCATCCGGGATGCCAATATGTACTATGACACCTCCTACAGCGTCAACAGCGAAAACCTGGGCCCCTGGGGAGACGCCATCCATCAGGAGCTGATTCCCTATCTGGAAGAAACCTTCCACCTGATTGACGAGAGCTGGGCACGGCTTCTCTCCGGCGGCTCCACCGGCGGCTGGGAGAGCCTGGCACTGCAGGTATTCTACCCGGACTTCTACGGCGGTACCTGGAGCCTCTGCCCCGACTCGGTGAGTTTTGAACACTACCAGGTGGTAAACCTCTATGAGGACGAGAACGCCTACTATCTGGACCAGGGTTGGTTCCAGGTGGCCCGGCCCGGCTCCGTGGCTCTGGACGGAAATGTGAAGTACGCCATGAAGGACGAGAACCTGTACGAAGCTGCCGTGGGGGGCCTCCAGTGCCAGAGCCTGGGGCAATGGGCCATCTGGGAGGCGGTTTACGGCCCCATGGGAGAGGACGGCTACCCGGAGCGGGTATATGACCCCATGACCGGCGTCATCAACAAGGATGTGGTGGCATACTGGGGCGAGCATTACGACCTGACCAAGTATTTGCAGAACAACTGGTCTGAGATTGGTGAGTCCCTGGTGGGTAAGATTCACATCCGGGGCGGCGACATGGACGCTTACTACTTGAATCAGGCTCAGTATGTGCTGGGAGACTGGCTGGAGACCACCACCGAGCCCTACTACGACGGCTACTGCATCACCTTCCCCCGGAAGGGCCACACCGGCAACATCACCAATCAGGAGCTGCTGACGGAGATGGCGGAGCATATGATGAAGTACGGCCCCGAAAATGTTTCTGATATTCTCTTCGGTTAAGATATAAAGCAAGGGGCCTGTTGCAACATTCCCATTTTGCAACAGGCCCTGATTCCCGAAATCCGCCCAGTATTGTTGCCTTGCAGAAGGCTTCGTTTATACCTCCCTCCGGGAGGGAGGTGGCTTGGGGCTTCGCCCCAAGTCGGAGGGAGTCAGCGGGCGTACTGCTCGTTTGACGGACAGAGATGGAACCTCCCCAAAGCCATCCCTTTTCCCATACTGATTGGAGGAAGCCACCAGATAAAATCGGCAAGGGTATCGGCAGTTATGAGCAAGTACCAACCCATAGCAAACTGCCGGCTTATCCCCCGCTGGCTCCCTCAGTCACCTGCGGTGACAGCTCCCTCCCGGAGGGAGCTATAGGGACAGTGCAAAAAAGAGGCCCATTGCAAAATTAGAGTTTTGCAATGGACCTCTGGTTTCTTATTAAAATTCTTTCTTTTGGTAGAAATGGATGGACAATCTCCAGGAAAGGAGGTACAGCACCAGGGTAACGCCAACGGTCACCAAAGCCACCAGGGTGCTGTTCCCCATGGCCAATCCGGACAGAAAATCGGCCTGCCCCAGGGCAACGCCGGCACCGCAAAGGGATGCAATCAGAACGATAAACAGCAGTCTTCCCTTCTCCGGGCCGAATCGGAAAACCAAAGGCAGCAGCAAAACAGGGGCTGCCACGCCCAGGCCCAAGCAAATCGATCCCATTCCCAGAAAGATATCCAAATCAAAGCCGCTCCCCAGTATCTGCCACAGGGCCAAAACCAAGAGGCACAACAGGAGCACCCCGCCACTGAAAATCAGCCCCACCAGATATTTGGCAGATACCAGCTGAGCCCGGGTATAGGGCAGGGTGCCGCTGTACTGCTCCCACTTAAAGTGCACATCGTAGGAAAGCAAGGACACAGGAAGCATTCCAAATATCATAATCGGATAAAACATAAAGAACAAATTGCCTTCCCCAAAAATCATCAGGAAAAGAAATACAGGCACCATCACCCAAGCCGCCCGGAAGTATTTGGCTGTCATATAAATATCCTTTTGCAGCAGTCCTTTCATATCATCCACGCTCCTTTACCAGGAAGATAAACAGTTCTTCCACATTCACAGGGCTTACGTTCCAACCGGCAGGCACCAGATCCCGGCGGACCAGGGCCTGGACCCCATAGGGGGATTCCTTCTTTCCCAGCACCGTTCCCGGCTCCAAATCCGCCAGCTGCTCCCGGGTGCAGGAAAGCAGGCCATAGGTTTCCAGCAGCCGGTCCTTTTCCTCACACAAAAGAAGCTGCCCCTGGTGCAAAATGGCGATGTAGTCGCAGATTTTCTCCAAATCGCTGACAATGTGGGAGGAAATCAGGACGCTGTGGGACTCCTTCCGGGTAAAGTCTGTGAGGATGTCCAGAATCTCCTCCCGCACCACCGGGTCCAGGCCGGCAGTAGCCTCGTCCAGAATCAGGAGCTTGGGGTGGTGGGAAAGGGCCACCGCCAGCCCCAGCTTCATTTTCATGCCCCGGGACAGTTCCTTGAAGGGCTTTTTCTCCGGGAGTGAAAATCTGCGGAGGTACTCCCGGTAAAGGCCATCTTCCCAGCGGGCAAAGGTGCCGGCCATGATTTTCCCCACCTGCAAGGGGGTAAGGCACTCGGGGATGCCCACCTCGTCCAGCACCACCCCAATATCCTGCTTCAAGTTCCGCAGATTCTTCTGGTTGTCCTGCCCCAGGATGGTGACGGTACCTTCGTCCTTTCGGATCATGTCCAGAATCAGCTTGATGGTGGTGCTCTTTCCGGCACCGTTTTCTCCAATCAGCCCCAGAATACACCCGGAGGGCAGGGTCAGGTTCAGGTTCCGGAGGCAAAACGCCCCATAATCTTTGGTCAGTCCTCGAATTTCTAATGCGTTCATGGTCATTCCTCCATCATCAGGCGGAACATCTCCGCCAACTCGGCTTTGCTCAGGTTACAGGCGGCACCCAGGGTGAGAATTTCCCCCATAAGAGCCTCGATTTTCTTTAGGTGTTCCTCCCGGAGCAGCTCTACGTTTTTCGCCGCCACAAAGCAACCCTTCCCGGGAACGGTATACACGAAGCCCTCCCGCTCCAGCTCGTCATAGGCCCGCTTGGTGGTGATGACGCTGATGCGCAGGTCCTTGGCAAGGCTGCGAATGGACGGGAGCATTTCGTTTTCCCGCAACTCTCCCGAGAGAATTCGGTTTTTCAGCTGGGTAAAAATCTGGTCGTAAATGGGTGCGCCGCTTTTGTTGTCAATAAAGAGATTCACCCCATCCCCTCCTTGTTTTACTGTGTATAAACAGTATACACAGTAAACACAGTTTTGTCAAGTCCTTTTTTCGCCCTTGACAATGGACGCAAGGGTATTTTATACTGATACCATTCCATTTTCCAAAGGAGGATGCCCCATGAATGCCCAAATTGACATCAGCGCCGTCACGCTGAAAACAAAGCGGCTGACTCTCCGGCCCTGGGGGGAGGGGGATTTGCAGGACCTGTACGCCTATGCCCGGGTAGAGGGTGTGGGGCAGATGGCAGGCTGGACCCCCCACAAGGATTTGGAGGAGTCCCGCCGGATTCTGAAACTTTTTATAGAGGGAAAGCGCACCTTTGCCCTGGAATATGAGGGAACCGTCATCGGCTCTCTGGGCATTGAGGAATACCAGGAGGAACACTACCCCGAACTGGCGGAACTTTCCGGCCGGGAAATCGGGTATGTCCTGTCCAAGGCCTATTGGGGTCAGGGCTTGATGCCGGAGGCGGTACAGGCGGTGATGGATTACCTGTTTCGGACTGTGAAGCTGGACTTTCTTCTGGTAGGTTACTTCGACTGGAACCGGCAGTCTGCCCGGGTCATCGAAAAATGCGGCTTCCGGTATATCAAGACTGTCCCCTACGAAACCCGGTATGGCACCGTGGAAAATTCTGTGGAGAGTATTTTGTACCGCTCTGATTTTTTGGAAAAGGGCAAGGTATAGAAAAACACCCCCGGCACGGTTGTGCCGGGGGGCGCTGCGTCATGGAAGCCAGTGAATAGTGAAGAGTGAATAGGGAATAAGTAAAAATCCCGAATGCAAATGCATTCGGGATTTTTGGCGGAGTGAGAGGGATTTGAACCCTCGCGCGGCTTTTGACCGCCTACTCCCTTAGCAGGGGAGCCCCTTCGGCCTCTTGGGTATCACTCCGAATAAAAAGACAATATTTTCATGCCTGAGTATTCTACCATATACCACCCGGTTTGTCAAGCATTCCAAAAACAATTCTTCCTTCCGATTGTAAACCATTTAGAATTTAGTGGTTTACAATCAGGAAAAGATATGCTATACTCCTTACAGAAAAAGGAAAAGGAGCATCTTGAATGGAAAAGTCCCTGAAAATCCGTAAGCTTACCTATGTGGCCCTTTTTGCCGTTGTCATGGCAATCTGCGCCCAGATTATGATTCCCGGGCCGGTGCCCTTCACCATGCAGACCTTCGGTGTGTTCATCGCCGTGGGGGTGCTGGGAGGACAGCTGGGCTCTGCCGCTGTGTTTTTGTACCTGATTATGGGCGCCGTGGGGCTGCCGGTGTTTGCCGGGATGAAGGGCGGACTGGGAGCGCTGGTAGGCGTCACCGGCGGCTACATTTTCGGCTTCCTGGCCTCGGCTCTTGTGATGTGGGGCATGGAGAAGCTCCTGGGGCGGAAGCCCTGGGCGTTGTCCATCTCCATGGTGGCAGGGTTACTTGCCTGCTATGCCCTGGGTACCGGCTGGTTTCTCCTGGTCTACACCCGGAACACGGGAGCCATCGGCCTGTGGGCGGTGCTTCTCAAGTGCGTCATCCCCTACATCATCCCGGATCTTATCAAGGTGGCTTTGGCCCTGGCCCTGTGCAGCCGGCTTTCCGCCGCTTTGAAGCTCCATAAGGGGGTTCCCCATGACCCTTCGTGAGAAAATTCTGGCCCTGTTTGAAAGCAGCAAAGGGCAGTATTTTTCCGGAGAGGAGATTGGAAAGGCCCTGAATGTCTCCCGGGCTGGGGTGTGGAAAGCTGTGAAAGCTTTGCAGCAGGAGGGCTATCCCATTGACGCCGTTCCCAACAAGGGCTACTGTCTGTCCCGGGATACGGACATTCTCTCCTGCCAGGGGGTGCAGAAGTATCTGCGGCACGATGTTCTTCGGGTGCAGGTGCAGGACAAGGTGAACTCCACCAATCAGGCGGTGAAGGCTCTTGCCCAGGAAAAAGCGCCGGAGGGAACGGCGGTGATTGCCAACTGCCAGGAGGCAGGAAAGGGCCGGTACGGACGCTCCTTTTACTCCCCCCACGGCTCCGGGATTTATCTCAGCCTGCTGCTGCGGCCCCGGGACTGGTCCCCGGAATCCTCTCTGGGGCTTACCACCATGGCAGCGGTGGCTGTCTGCCGGGCCATAGAGGCAGTATCCGGGGAGCATCCCCAGGTGAAGTGGGTGAATGACATTTACCTCCACGGGAAAAAGGTCTGCGGGATTCTCACAGAAGGGGCCTTTTCCATGGAAAACGGTATGCTGGAATACGGCATTGTGGGCATTGGGGTAAATGTCTACGCCCCGGCGGAGGGCTTCCCTCCGGAGCTGGAAAGCATTGCCGGGCCGGTATTTTCAGAGACTTTCCCCGACGGAAAGAACCGTCTGGCTGCGGAGATTCTCAATCAGCTGATGGACTGCTATCAAAACCCCGACCCTTTGGGGCATTTGCAGCCCTACCGGGACTACAGTCTGGTACTGGGAAAGGCGGTGGAGGTCATCTCCTCCACCGGGCGGGAACCCGCCACCGCCCTGGCCATCGACGAACATTTCCGGCTGGTGGTGCGGTACTCTGACGGCCGGGAGGCTGCCCTGTCCCAGGGGGAAGTAAGTGTGCTCCCTGCAAAAGAATAGAAAAATGCTCTCAGGGGTTTTTCCTCTGAGAGCATTTGCATTTTTCCCATAACGGTGCTATGATAAGGAAAATTCTACTCAACAGGAGTGTTTGCTATGAAAACCGTTCCTCAGCGTTTGGCCGACCTTCGGGCGGCTATGGAAAAATCCGGCTGCCATGCCTATCTCATGCCCAGCTCCGACCCCCACGCCAGCGAATACGCCCCGGCTCACTACACCGCCTGGGAGTATTTCTCCGGCTTCTCCTGCGAAAACGCCAATTTGGTGGTGACGCAGCAGGAGGCCGCTCTGTGGGTGGACGGGCGGTTCTTTGGGGCTGCGGACGCAGCTCTTGCCGGCACCGGGGTGGCCTCCATGCACATGGGGGTCAAGGGCGTGCCCACTCTGGAAGAATATCTGGCGGATAAATTGCAGCCCGGTCAGGTGCTGGGCTACACGGCAGAGGTCATGCCTCTGAGCCAGCTGCGGCGGTTGGAGGCGCTTTCCCAGAAGGTCGGGTTCGTCCTCTCTCCCCTGCCTCTGGTGGATGAGGCCTGGACGGAGGACAGACCTTCCCTGCCTGCCACCTCTGTGTGGCTCCTGGACACCCGGTACGCTGGGCTCTCCCCGGCAGAAAAGCTGACAAAACTCCGGGAAGCCTTGGTTCAGGAGGAGGCTACTGCCATGGTGGTCACCCGGCTGGACAGCGTTGCCTGGCTTCTGAACCTCCGGGCCGGGGACATTGACCACACCCCCTACGCCCTGGCATTTTGCTATGTGGACATGGACAAGGCGGTGCTCTTCACCGATGGGAGCCGGGTTCCGGCAGAAGCGAAGGACGCCCTTGCCCAGGCTGGGGTTTCCCTGGAAGATTACCAGGCTCTGCCTGGCTACATTGCCGGGATTTCCCAGCCCCGTACGGTGCTGTTTGACCCGGCCAGTCTCAACGCCGCCCTTTACAATGCCCTCCGGGAGAATCCCGCCTGCACCCTTTTGGAAAAGTCCGATCCCATCAGCATGATGAAGGCGGTAAAGGACGAGACGGAAATTGCCGCCACCCGGCAGGCACACCTTTCTGACGGTGCCGCCATGGTGCGCTTCCAGATGGAGCTGGAAAAGCGGCTCTCTGCCGGAGAAGCCCTCCGGGAGACGGATGTGGATGAAATCCTCCTTCGATATCGGAGCCAGGGAGAGGGCTTCCTCTTCCCCAGCTTCCCCACCATTGCCGCCTGGGGCCCCAACGCTGCCATGATGCACTATGCTCCCAAGGCAGGCTCTGACGCCCAGATTGGCACCGACGGCTTTTTGCTGGTGGACTGCGGCGGCACCTACTACCAGGGCACCACGGACATCACCCGCACCTATGCCCTTGGGGAGATTTCCGAAGCCCACAAGCTGGCCTACACCCGGGTGCTCCGGTGCCACATTGATGTGGCTATGGCAGTGTGGAGAGCCGGGGCTACCGGCGGGGAGCTGGATATGCTGGCCCGGCAGCCTATGTGGCGGCACCAGCTTGACTACCGCTGCGGCACTGGTCACAGCGTCTCCCATGTGGGGGCTGTCCACGAAGGACCTCACAGCCTCCGTCCCCACAACAACGTGGCCTTCCAGCCGGGAATGATTATCACCGACGAGCCGGGTATCTATGAGGAAGGAGAAGTGGGTATCCGGATTGAAAACGAGCTGGTTTGTGTGGAGGCAGGAGAAAGCGAGTACGGCCGGTTCCTGAAATTCGAGCCCATCACCTTCTGCCCCATCGATGTAAGCTGCGTGCTGCCGGAGGAGCTGACGAAGGAAGAACGGCAGTGGCTGAATGACTACCACGCCCAGGTGGTAGAGAAGCTCTCCCCCCTGCTGAGCACCGAAGAAATCGCCTGGCTCACCAAAAAGTGCGCACCCATTTGATAACGATTCCCCCAGGATTGGAAGTCGAGAAAAACCCTTCATGCTGTGCATGGTATTTGTTCGGTACCTGCGCTGCTAAAAAACCTATACAGAAGAGAAAATGCAAATTTGGGATGGAGGTTTTGGAGAGTGAAGAAGTATAAGGTACTGATATTGTGCGTATGCATTCTGGCTATTGTGACAGGCATAGCCTGGGCTTCCTGGAACAGAATCCAGACAGAGCGAACACAAAAGGAATGTATTTCCCTACTTGAAGATGCCAGGGCACATTTCGCAGATTTCCGGGAAAACCACGAGACCAGCAGCTTTGACCAGGG
Organism: Candidatus Faecousia excrementigallinarum; assembly: GCA_018713285.1. Taxonomy (GTDB): domain Bacteria; phylum Bacillota; class Clostridia; order Oscillospirales; family Oscillospiraceae; genus Faecousia; species Faecousia excrementigallinarum. Next base: position 7,693 of record DVFK01000076.1, on the reverse strand, counting down.
CGTGCGCAGTTTCACAGAAGCAACCAAAATGCTTTATGCGGATGGAGAGCAGTGGGATAACTATACGGAAAGCTCAACCATGATGTCAGTAGCAAGCATTATGGAGGGTGCCCCTGCCCTTATTGAAACAAATCTGGACTATTTACTTCTGGCTTTCGACAATATCCTGAAATACCCATTAGACAGTGTGGGTTATCATGAACTGCTGAATTTTCTCAATCGTTGCAACCATACAGAGTGACAACCTGTTTTGTGACCTATAACCTTGCATAATCTGACAGGGCAATGGGAAGCATTCGACAATTATCAAACAAAAAATTGCCATCGGCAGCTTTATCTGGCCGGTGGCAATTTTTCATAGCTATTTGCTTATATATCAGTTATTTTCCGAACTTTTCCTTGACGGTTTTGAGCATCTGCCGGATGGGCAGGTGGTAGGGGCAGCGGGGTTCGCAGGCGCCGCATTGGATACAGGCGGAGGCGGTTTGGGGCAGGGCCTCGTAGCGGCCTCTTGCCCAGTCCTCCAGGCCGTAGCGGCTTAAGTACCCTTCCATCAGGAACATGGAGGGGATGGGAATGCCTACGGTGCAGGGGGCGCAGTAGTTGCACCGGCGGCAGAACTGGGAGCCCAGGGTTTTCCGGATTTCCTCCACCTTGGCTTCCTCTGCCTCTGTCCAGGGGCTTTTATCCTCCGCAGCCGCCAGATTCTCCTGGAGCTCAGAAAGCTCTGCCATGCCGGGAATCACGATGGTGACGGCGGGGTTTTTCCCCACGAACCGCAGGGCAAGGCGGGCGTCCTCGATGGCACCCCCTGCCAGAGGCTTCATGGCGATAAAGCCGATGTTCTTCTGGGCACAGGCGGCAATCTCAGACTCTGCCTGAGTTTCCACGAAATTGTAGGGGAACATGATGGTCTCCACCCAGTCCATGTCCAGTGCCTTCTGGAACAGCTCCAGAGAGTGCAGGGTAATGCCGATATGTCCGATCTTACCGGCAGCCTTGGCCTCCTGCAAAGCCTCCAGGGCACCGCCGGGAGAGAGAATCTGCTCCAGTCCCTTGGCGTCCGGGTTATGGAGCTGGTAGAGGTCAATATAATCCGTGCGGAAATTTTTCAGGCTGATGTCCACATCTCTTGCCATGGTTTCTTTATCCTTGGCGCCGCTTTTGGTGGCCAGAACGAACCTGTCCCGAATCCCCTCCAGGCCGTAGCCCAGGTATTCCTCGCTGACGGAGTAGGCTCTGGCGCTGTCGATGTAGTTGATTCCTGCCGCCGCCATGGCCTGCAGAAGCTTTTTGGTACCCTCCCGGTGGGTACGCTGCACCGGGATGCCGCCCAAGCCCATCCGGGACACTTTCAGGCCGGTTTTTCCTAAAACGGTATATTCCATCCTTCATTCTCCTTACTTTTCCGTGTTTTTCTGGTAAATGAGCATAAGCCCTTTCAGCAGCAGGTCATCGTCCAGAATCACGGAGTTTCTGCACAGGGGCACCACTTGCCCGGCAAGGCCGCCGGTGGCAATCACGGTGCAATTTTCTCCCATTTCTGCCTGAATCCGGTCGATGAGGCCGTCAATCATGGAAGCGCTGCCGTACATCAGGCCGCTTTTGATACACTCCACCGTGTTGGTGCCGATGATGCTCTTAGGGGGATCAAAGGACACCCGGGGCAGCTGGGAGGTGCGGCTCACCAGAGCCTCGGCGGACACCGCCATGCCGGTGGTGATGAGGCCCCCCAGGTAGTTGTGGTTTTTATCAATGACGGAAAAGGTGGTGGCGGTGCCCATGTCAATGATAATCATAGGCGCCGGGTACTCCTGACAGCCGGCCACGGCATCCACCACCAAATCGCTTCCCAGCTGGGCAGGGTTGTCAATCCGGATTTTGAGCCCGGTTTTGATTCCCGGCCCCACCACCAGGGGCTTTACCTTGCAGAACTTTTCGATTGCCCGCTTGAAGGTGTTGGTGACGGAGGGCACCACCGAGGACACGATAGCTCCCCGGATGTCCTGGGGGTTCATATGGTGCATTTCCAAAGCGGTTTTGATGGTCACCGCATACTCCAAATCCGTTGCGGTGTGCTTGGTGGACACCCGCTCCCGGAAGAGGATTTTGGAATCCTGGAAGCAGCCCATCACAATGTTGGTATTTCCGATGTCAATGGCCAGAATCATATGTTTTCTCCTACTTGGTTTTCAGAATATTTGCCTTCATTACCGCAAGGCAGATGGCGCCGGAAAGGAGGGCAGCCAACAAAGCTTCGATGGTGCCGTTTGTACCTACTACTCCCAGAATCACTCCCAGCACCGCTTCATAGGCGATGCCCCGGGCAGCGGCATAGGCAGAGCCAAAGAACAGGTAAATCATGCCCATCACCAAAATGGTATTGGTCATGGAGCCCGCCACCCCGGCAAAGAGCAGCGACAGCTTTCCGGGGCCTTCCTTTTTATCCAGCTTCTGCAAGCCCCGGTATACATAATAAGGCACCACGCCGGTAAGAATCCGGGGCAGGAAGCACACCACCAGAGCCAGAGGGCTTCCCCCCAGTCCCTCCCCCATGGAAATAAAGGGAGAGAAGCAGAAAGCGGTTAGCCCTGGCTGGGTGGTGTTGTTAATCAGGCTGGTCAGGCCGAATACAAAGCCTAAAAATCCCCCTGCCTTTGGCCCCAGCAAAATCGAGCCCACAATCACAGGGATGTGGATGGTGGTGGCCTGCACTGCCAGCACGGGGATTTTGATGTAGCCAATGTAGGGGATGAAGGACAGCATGACGATGAGCGCCGTGAGCAGTGCCAGCTGTACCATGGACAGGGTTTTTCCTTGTTTCATAATGTTACCTCCATGTTATCATTCCTCTTTCGAGGGTATCATACACAAAGCGTTAGCTCCCACTTTTCCCCTGTCAGATTTCCGGGGAGGAATACCTGCAGGTGGGGAAAGCAAAAAGCCTTCGCTTTTCGGACGGGTTCATTATACCACACTTTCCCAAAATTGCTATAGCTTTCAAAATTTTTCTGTGGTATAATCCTTTCAGAAATCTCAAAAAATCAAGGGAGGATTCCCCTATGTTATCGGGAAAAACCGTTGTTTTGGCTGTATCCGGCAGCATCGCCGCCTATAAAATCCCCAATCTTGCCCGGATGCTGAAAAAGCTTCACTGCCATGTGCAGGTGCTCATGACCAAAAACGCCACCAATTTCATTAACCCCATCACCTTTGAAACCCTCACCGGCACCAAGTGCCTCATTGACACCTTTGACCGGAACTTTCAATACAGCGTGGAGCACGTTGCCCTTGCCAAGCAGGCGGATCTGGTGGTAGTGGCTCCCGCCTCTGCCAATGTCATCGGCAAGCTCTCCTGGGGCATTGCGGACGATATGCTCACCACCACCATCATGGCCTGCCCCTGCAAAAAGCTTGTAAGCCCCGCCATGAACCACAATATGTACCACAACCCCATTGTGCAGGACAATCTGAAACGGCTGGCTTCCTTCGGCTATGAGATTATCGCCCCGGATCACGGGATGCTGGCCAACGGGGACTCGGGAGACGGACGGATGCCGGAGGAATGGGTGCTTTTGGAGTACATTCTCCGGGAGCTGGCCTTCCCCAAGGATATGGCAGGGAAAAAGGTGCTGGTCACCGCCGGCGCCACCCGGGAGCCCATTGACCCGGTGCGGTTCATCACCAACCACTCCTCCGGGAAAATGGGCTGCGCCCTGGCAAAGGTGGCCATGCTCCGGGGTGCAGAGGTGACGCTGGTTCACGGCGCCATGGAGGTCAAGGCACCTCTCTTTGTGAAGTGCCGCCCGGTGGTCACTGCCCAAGATATGTTCCAGGCGGTGGAGGAACTGGCCCCCCAGCAGGACATGGTGATTATGGCGGCGGCGGTTGCGGACTACACCCCGGTGACCACCGCCTCCCAAAAGCTCAAAAAGTCTGACGGGGATATGGCCCTCCCCTTAAAACGCACTCAGGATATCCTCGCCTGGCTGGGAAATCACCGCCAGCCCCATCAGGTGCTTTGCGGCTTCTCCATGGAGACGGAGAACCTGCTGGAAAACTCCCGGGACAAGCTACAAAAGAAGGGCTGCCAGATGATTTGCGCCAACTCCATTGCCCAGAAGGGGGCAGGCTTCGGCACCGACACCAATATTCTCACCCTCATCACCCCGGAAAAGACCGAGGCGCTTCCCATCATGACCAAGGAGCAGGCAGCCGGGGAAATTCTCACCCGGCTGATGCAGCTGTAAGTCAGGAAAAGTTTACAATTTACACGCCCCCGAAAAATAGGGAAATCTCCCGGTTTTTCGGGGGTTTCCCCTATTTATCCCTGGAAAGGAGAGGGCATTCTCCCGGCAGTAGGTTGCAAAAGCTGCCGCTTCGTGGTATGATAGGCTTATACAAGCAGGAGGTGTTGTGATGGCACTATCGGCAAAATATGTTCGCAGCCGGCTGACCATGCTCCGGTCTGTGACGAAGAATTTTTCCCTGGAATCCTCCCGGAAGGGGCAGCGGATGCTGGGGGAATTGATGGAATTCAAACACCGGAAAATGGTGATTATCAAAGACCACCCCTTTGAAAAGTTCCCGGCCGCCTGGGTGATTCCCAAGGATGAGCGGCGGCAGGGGGTTATTTTGTATCTTCACGGCGGCGGATACGCCTGCGGCGACCTGGAATACGCCAAGGGCTATGGCGCAACCCTGGCGGTACGGTGCGGCGTCCGGGTGTTCTGCCCTGCCTACCGGCTGGCCCCGGAATCCCCCTTCCCGGCGGCTTTGGAGGACGCTTTGGAGAGCTATCAGTATCTGCTGAAAAAGGGCTATGACCCCAAGCAGATTGCCCTGTGCGGAGAGAGCGCCGGCGGCGGCTTAATTTACGCCCTGTGTCTCAAGCTGAAAGAAGATAACCTGCCCCTTCCCGGAGGGCTCATTGCCATGTCTCCCTGGACGGATTTGACCTCTTCCGGAGAATCCTACGAAACCAACCGGGATGTGGACCCCAATATGACCCGGGAGCACCTGCAATTTTACACCCGGTGCTACACCACCGACCCCAAAAATCCCCTGGCCTCCCCCATCTTCGGCAATCTGGAAGGGCTGCCCCCCTCCCTCATCTTTGTGGGCGGGGATGAGATTATGCTCAGCGATGCGGCGGATATGCACAAAAACCTTCTGGAAGCCGGGTGCAAAAGCAAATTGGTGGTGGCCCCGGAGCGGTGGCATGCCTATGTGCTCTACGAGCTGGCGGAAAACCAGGAGGACTACACCGCCATCAACCACTTCCTCACCCAGCATATCAGCGAGGAGAACAAGCTGCGGTGGATGCCTCTGGACAACGCCGCCAAAATCTATCCGGCGGCCCGGAGCCACAACTGGACCAACGCCTTCCGCCTCTCCGCCACCTTGAAAGAGGAGGTGGACACCAAGGTTTTGCAGTCGGCGCTGGATGTGACCATCCGCCGGTTCCCCTCTCTGGGCACCCGGCTGCGGAAGGGTCTGTTCTGGTACTATTTGCAGCAGGTGTCCCACGCCCCGGCCATCCGGCAGGAGATGAGCTATCCCCTCACCCGGATGACCCGGAGGGATTTGCGGGACTGCGCTCTCCGGGTGATTGTGTACCACAACCGGATTGCGGTGGAGTTTTTCCACTCCCTCACCGACGGCAACGGCGGCGTGATCTTCCTCAAGGCCCTGCTGGCGGAGTATTTGCAGCAGAAGTACCATCTGGTGATTCCGGCAGAACAAGGGGTCGTGGGACGGCTGGAGGAACCCTCCCCGGAGGAGCTGGAGGACAGCTTTCTCAAATACGCCGGGCCGGTATGTGCCAGCCGCCGGGAGAACAACGCCTGGCACTTAAAAGGCACCCCGGAGCCGGACGGTTTCCTCAATGTCACCTGCTTCCAGCTGCCGGTGGCTCAGGTGCTGGAGCAGGCCCATCACTACTGCGTCAGTATGACCACCTTTTTAAGCGCTGCCCTGATGCAGGCCATTTTGAACCTCCAGGCCCAGCAGATTCCCAACCGCCGGTACCGGAAGTATGTCAGGCTTCTCATCCCTGTGAATCTGCGGCGGCTGTTCCCCAGCAAGTCCATGCGGAACTTCGCCCTTTACACCACCCCGGAGGTAGACCCCAAGCTGGGAGACTACAGCTTTGAGGAATTGTGTCAGATTATCCAGCACCGGATGGCTCTGGATGTGACCCCCAAGCAGATGTCTGCCCGGATTGCCACCAACGTGAAAAGCGAGCGGGTGTTCCTCCTGAAAATCACCCCTTTGTTTATCAAAAACCTGGTGATGAAGGCGGTATTCTTAGCAGTGGGGGAGCGGAAGTCCTGCCTGTGCCTGTCCAATCTGGGGCAGGTGACCCTTCCCAGGGAAATGGAAAGCTATGTGGAGCGGCTGGACTTCATCCTCAGCTCCCAGGCCATGTCCCCCCACAACTGCGGGGTTTTGTCCTACAAGGACACCCTGTATGTGAACTTCACCCGGAACATTGTGGAGCCCAATCTGGAGCGGGAGTTTTTCCTGGTGCTCCGGGAGATGGGCCTTCCGGTGGAAGTGCAAAGCAATCATTCTCCCAAGTAAGGAGTGGATTTTATGTACTGTATTACCTGCGGCGTCAAGCTCTCTGACACGGAAAAGCAATGCCCCCTGTGCGGCACCATTCCCTTCCACCCGGACATTGTGATGCCCGATGCCCTGCCCCTGTTCCCTCAGGAGCGGAACCCCCACACCAAGGTCAGCCCCTGGGGGGTTTTGTGGGTGGTTTCCGGGCTGATGCTTCTGACCATCCTGACGGTGCTGCTGTGCGATTTGCAGCTCTCCGGCGGTGTCACCTGGTCGGGGTATGTGATGGGGGGATTGGGGGTATGTTATGTAACCTTCCTTCTGCCCCTGTGGTTCAAAAAACCCAACCCGGCGGTCTTTGTCCCCTGTGCCTTCCTGGCCATCGGGCTGTATCTATTGTATATTAACCTTGCCACCGGGGGACATTGGTTTTTGTCCTTCGCCTTCCCGGTGGTGGGCTTCTTCGGCGTGCTTCTCACCACCGTCACCACCTTGCTCCGATACATCCGCAAAGGCAGGCTCTACATCTACGGCGGCGGCTTCATCGCCCTGGGAGCCTTTATGCCCCTGATGGAATTTCTCCTGAACCACACCTTCCTGGACGGAAAGCAGCTCCTTTGGGCCTACTTCCCCATGGGTGCCCTGGTTCTCTTCGGCGGCTTCCTCCTGTTCCTTGCCCTCTGCCGCCCCGCCCGGGAGGTTATGACCCGAAAGTTCTTCATCTAAGCGGCCCGGGGTGCCCCCGGTGGCAATTTCGCACGGTAATCTTCTGCAAATCGTTACTGCCCCTCCAGTGCCCGGTAACGTTACCGGGTGGAAATAGAACCAAAGCCCCCCTTGCCAAAGGGGGGTGGTTTGGCGAAGCCAAACCGGGGGGATTCCCCAGGCTGGCAGGTTTCCACATAGGTTTGTACTTTCAAGAAGTACCTCCTGTGAATCCCTCAGTCACGGCTACGCCGTGCCAGCCCCCTTTGGCAAGGGAGCCTTGCGGGCAGTGCCCGCTGACAATTTCGCACGGTAGCTTTCTACGATTCGTCACTTCCCTGACCCGCCCGGTATCGTTCTATGGTGCGATACCGGGCTTTTTCCGGCTTTCAATCGACAGCGTGGGAAATAAACACTCCCA
>DVFK01000075.1 GCA_018713285.1 Candidatus Faecousia excrementigallinarum | reverse complement strand
CACCAGCTTGCTGTTCATTTCATATACCGTAGGCGCCCACTTTTGCAGCAGGGGCTTCAAGTCCACCAGATCCCCGGAGGCCAGGTAGTCATAGAAGGTAGCATCCCGGTTCATCACGATTACATCCGGGTACTCTTTGCTGGCCAGCAGCATTTGCAGCCGGTCGGTATCGATGCCCACCAGCTCAATGGTGGTGCCGGTTCTTTCTGCAATTTCCTTCAGAATGGGGCTGTCGGAGGCCGCAGGCTCCGTCAGATCCGCCACCATGATGCGGATGGTAATGGGGTTCTGCCGGTCCATTTCCAGCAGCTCCTCAAAGGTCATATCATCCTGCCCGGGATAGGTTGCTTCTTCCACAGTTTTCTGGGTTTTGCATCCGGTCATACTCAGCAGCATCATCACGCCGAGACCAAAACAAACCAGCCTGCGCCACATTTTTTTCATTGTTTTTTCCTCCATTCTTTGTTCCGGCTCAGCCTTTCATGGAGCCGATCATCATGCCTTTCATAAAGTGCTTTTGCAGGAAGGGATATACCATCACAATGGGAACCACCGTACAGATGGTAATAGCCATCCGCAGGGATACGGGGTCTGCCATGGATGCATCGCCGTGGAAGATTTCAAACATCTCCGCCCGGTCAATCATCTGGCTGCCCTCTGCCTTTTTGATGATTTCCATCACAATGTACTGTAAGGACCTGAGGTTTTTATCCACCGTGTAGTACAGGGTGTCCCGGTAGGAATTCCACTGGGCCACCGCAGAGAACAGGGTGATGGTGGCGATAATGGGCTTGGACACCGGCAGCAGCACCCGCCAGTAGATGGCAAACTCTCCGGCTCCGTCGATTCTGGCGGCTTCCAGCAGCTCGCCAGGGATAGAGCGGAAGTAGGTACGGAACAAGGTGACATACCAAAGGTTAATGATGGTTGGGATGATGTAAACCAGGAAGTTGTCATACAGCCCCAGGTTCAGGTACAGAAGATAGGTGGGAATCAGGCCGCCGCCTCCAAAGAACATGGCAAAGAAGAAAAATCCCTTCAGAGGCTTATACAGCACAAACTCGTTTCTTGTAAACACATAGGCAAACATGGAGCAGCCGAACACCGTCAAAACCGTTCCCAGCACCGTCCGGGACACGCTGATCCACAGAGCCTGAAGAAGAGACGGGTCGCTGAAAATGATTTTGTAGCTTTCCAGAGAAAGCACCCGGGGATACAGCCAGATGCCGCCCAGCTGGCTGTCATTGGGGTCATTCAGAGAGATCGCCAGCACATACACAAAAGGATAGAGCATGGAAAGGGCGATCAGTAGAAGAATCAGATTGTTGACCACATCGAAGATCCGCTCTCCAAGGCCTACGCGAATGGTATTTCTGTTTCGTTTCAAGGCCGCTCCTCCTTTACCACAAAGAATAGTCCGTTGTCTTTTGGGACAGCTTGTTGGTCAGCCACACCAGGATGAATCCAATCACCGTCTGCAGCAGGCTGATGGCGGTGGAGTAGGAATACATACCCATGGAAATACCCATCTTATACACATAGGTTTCAATGACTTCCGCCACATTGGCCGTCACGGAATTGCCCAGCATATAGGAGGCATCGAAGCTGGCAGCGAAGATACCGGACATATTGAGAATCCAGAGGACAACCACCGTGGGCAGCAGGTTGGGGATGGTGATGTACCAGATTTTCCGGAACCGTCCGCAGCCGTCCAGGGAGGCCGCCTCATACTGGGTTTCGTCAATGGCAGCCAGGGCAGCCAGATACAAAATGGCGTCCCAGCCCACTTCCTTCCAGGCCCGGATCAGAGTCACCAGCAGCCAGAAAAGGGAGGGCTCCTGCCAGAACTTGATAGCAGAATCCGCAATGCCGGTGCTGAGCAGTGCCTCATTTACCGGTCCTTTGGTTCCCAGCAGCTCCAAAAATACATTGGATACCACCACAAAGGAAATGAAGTGGGGCAGATACGTAAGGGTCTGGACGCTGCCTTTGAAATGCTTGTTGCGCACCTCATTGATCATCAGCGCCAGAAGCAGAGGCAGAATACTGTGGGCCACAATATTCATGGCACTCATGGCCACGGTGTTCCGCAGAATCATGCCCACATCCGGGTCCGAGAAAAACTGCTTGAAGTAGTAAAGCCCTACAAACTCGCTTCCCAGAATCCCCTTGGAGGGACTGTAGCGGAAAAAGGCCATGAGCCAGCCGTACAGGGGGCCATAGTAAAATACAGCTACCAGAATCACGCAGGGCAGTGCCATGAGAAACAGGGCTCGCTGCCGAGCTATGGTTTGCAGCCAACCGCCCCGGAGGCGGCTTCCCGGCTTGTTTTTCAGCTGTTTTCCGGTATTATGTTCCATTGTCTGTCCCTCTTTCTGTAAACAGCTCCTCTACCGGCAGGGTAATGAGAGGTGCATGCTGCTGTGCTCCGTACACATCCCGGTCTCCAATGGTGCCGGAGGAAATTTCCCGGTTATAGGTCACCTTGATTCCCCAGGCCTGGTCAAAATAAACCACCTCGGTAATGTCCTCTGGGGTCAGGTGGTAAAGCCCCGCAATCCGCTCCCGGCTCAGGAAGTTCTTCTCCTTCACCAGGCGGTACATTTCCTCCGAGTCAAACAGTACATCCAGGGTAATGGAAAAAGGCCCGGCGTTTTTACTGCGTACTACCTTTGCAATGTCCATAAGTGTTTTCATCTTTTTCACCTCGGCAATTCCATACACTGTACAGGGAAGGGCTCCTTCGGGTCCGGTATCTCCATAAGATGATACACGGAGAACCGATACACAGGGCCGAAAGGCACATCACTGGGGGCAAAGGGGAAGGCCAGGTTTCCCGCCGTGGATTTTCTCCCGGGGTAGCCGTAGTGGAGCAGGGTGGAACGCATGGAGGCACAAACCGTGTTGGCGATTTCCTGGGTCTTTCCGATGGCCTCAAACATCACGCAGATTTCATGCCCCGCCACAGGATCTGGCTCTGTCTTTCCCATAATGCCGTTGATTCCGTAGTTGTAATAGTTCATCTGATAGCTGCCCGGCTCCAGGGTGTGAAGCTGCCGGGCAACGCTTTCCTTCACCTTTTCCTCCACCGCCTCAATCTGGGAGATAAGCAGAGGGTCCCGGACGGCGCTGACCACAAAGGTGCGGTATGCCACCTTCTGGGCACCTTCCAGCTTGATGTAATACTTGTCCGCCTTTTCATACCGGCTGCCGTATACCGACACCACACCGGGTCTGTCCTGCTGGAAGCGGCACTGGGTCAGATCCAGCACAAAGCCGGGGCCATGGAGAACGCAAGGGTTTTCCTTTTCATAGAAGGTATGGGCGGCAACGGTGGTGGTGGTGCAGAGCCTTTCCGGGTTCATGGACTCTACCTGGAAGTGGTCCCGGTACATGGTGCCAAGAATGCAGTCCTTGGTGGTTCCCGGCTCGGCACACAGGGCGCCGCACTCCAAAACCTTACCCATGTGGTAGGACAGAGCCGGGTCAAAGCCCTCCCGGATACACACCGCCGCAAAGGTGGAGGGGTCATAGGCCCGTCCGCAAACCACAATGTCTGCCCCGGTATTTAGCGCCTCTATCACCGGCTCATGTCCCATTTGAGCCACAATATCCCCGGTTTTTTCCACCACATCCTCCTTCAATTCCGGAATGTTGGTGCCCATAGGGGCGATTCGTCCCTCATGGATGGCAGATACCACCGCCTCATGGGGAATGTCTGCCTTTACCACCGCAATCTTCGCCCGGAGACCGGCATTCGCCAGAACCTGCTCCAGAATCTCCAGGGCCCACTGCACATGCACATCCGCGCCGGCACCTCCGGCAGAGCCGATGACCACCGGAATCCCTCTGGTCACCCCATGCTCCACAAACATCTGCAAATCCTGATACATTGCCATCCGGCTGACAATGCTACACCCGGCTCCCAGCTTATGAGGGCCGGCATCCGTGGAACCCGCATCTACCACAATGGCATCCGGCTCCCGGGCAATTCCCCGCAAAAAGGATTCCTTGGGAAATCCGTATCCCAAAATCCCACAGGGGGACAGAATCTTAAGTTCTTCCTTCATGCTTACCTCCGCAGCTGCCCTTCCGGCAGCATCAATCTACGCTTGTTTTCTTTTGTGCTTTTGTTGAACAATTGGATTATATACAGGAAGTTTTCAGATGTCAATACGCGAAAATTTATTCTACCATTTTACCAATATCAACAACGTATTTTTGTGCATTTATTCAATTTTCAAGGACCATTTCCGCACATCCCCGCAACTCCAAGTCCCATTCCCCTCCCCCAGGCAAGCCCGCTCTGGTTAGACAAATACCATCTATCAGAATCCCATTACAGAATCCCCCAGATACCCGCCCCCACCGCCTAAATTCCTGAAACAAAAAGAAAAGGCACCGCCAACTCCATAGGTCAGCAATGCCTTTTCATTTGCAATATCCTCTTTTACCTGCAAACCCATTGTAATTATTCTCTCTTGCTCTCGTCCAAGACTTCTAAACAAATTTGCTTAATATTTTTCACTCGCGGTATCTGTACACTTTTCATTGTCCAGACAGCGAAGGCTATCTGATTTCTCGTTGCCATGGCGTTGCCAATAAAATGAGAATAATTCATATCCTGTAATTTGATTATAGTATACAAAGGATTCTTTTTCAAATTATCATTAATTATTCGTCGTCGGTGTTTACAACCCATATTTTTTTGAGCGGGATCAGCTCTTTGATTTCAGCGTCCATCTGATCGTAGTATCGCAGGAACTCCTGGATAATCTCTTTGTGGGTCCAAAGCTGGATTTCAAAGAACTGCTTGGCTGTCTCGTTGATAACCGACGATTTGAACCCACTCCACGACACCAGCAGGCCATACTCGGCACCGAAATTCTTCATCACACCACCCAGCTGATCCAGGACAATCCGATCCACAGGGGCGTCGGAAGACTTGACCTGAACACAGATTCTGGGGCTTCCAAAACCAAGTGTGCCCGCAGAAGCCAGAATATCCACACCTTTATCAGGCCCAGCCGGGCTTACATAGGTGGTGAATCCCTTTGCGCGGAGAATCGCGTCCACAATTTTCGCCAAGCCATGCCCCTTGGTCTTTTGAATCATCAGGTTAGTGATAACACTCAGTGCCTCATTTTCAATATCCCGTGCTTCTTCATCATCCTGTGGCTCTTGTGGAATAACTTGTTGTGCTTTCTTTCCCTGATTATGGGCTTGGATAACCGCTTTTATTCGCTCTTCCTGCTTAATGCGGCAAATTGTCATAAAAGCCCCAAAAGAATACAGGATATCCTGATCAAAATTTGCGCGTGGAATATCACAGGCAACCCTCTCCACCCGACGTGCGTGGTAATACGGATTTCCATTGTTGGGCAAAAACTCATAATCACCAGTAATCTTGTCGAAATGGATGACAGGCTTGATTTTGCTCGGTAGAACAACAATTTCTCCCTTTTTCATCTCGTGAGCAAAAGGCCACACCTGACTTGCCCAGTTCATCGCTGTTTTGACTTTTACATCCGGGTCATTATCCACAAAATGTAAAGGCGGTGGTTCCGAACAAATCCTACCAGGAGCTGGCGGAACATTATGCCACTGCCATCGTTCCGGCCAGAGTCAGGGCACCCAAAGATAAGGCAGCTGTGGAAGGAACCGTAGGGATCATCTCCACCTTTATTCTGGCGGCTCTGCGGAACCGGCAGTTCCTGTCCTTGCCGGAGCTGAACGAAGCAATTTGGGAGCGTCTTGAGGCGTTTAACAACAAACCTTTTCAGAAGAAAAACGGCAGCAGAGCCAGTCTCTTTGCGGAGGAAAAGCCGTTCCTGCGACCTTTGCCGCCCTATCCATTCGAGCTTGCCACCTGGAAAAAGGCAACCGTTGGTCCCAACTACCATATTTCCGTGGAGCGGATGAACTACTCGGTTCCCTTTGAGTATATCCGCCAGAAGGTGGATGTGCGTTTGACCAGGGCAAACGTGAGGTATTCTACAATGGGAGCCGGATCTGTTCCCATCCCAGGCTGTACGGCAAATTCAACCAGTACAGCACCATTCAGGAGCACATGCCGCCTGACCACCAGAAATATGTGCAGTGGAACGGGGAAAGGTTTATCCGCTGGGCCGGTAAGATTGGCAGCAGCACGGAATGTGCTGTCCATGCCATTCTCAGCAGCTACAAGGTCGAGCAGCAGGGGTATAAATCCTGCCTGGGACTGCTGAAGCTGGCTGACAAATATTCTGCACAGCGGCTCGAGAATGCCTGCAAGCGGGCATTGGCGTTCACCCCCAGACCTTCCCTGAAAAATATCCAGGCCATTCTTGCCTCCGGGCAGGACAAACTCCCCACGGAGCCGGAGCCCACGTCTTCCTCCCAATACGGTTTCACCCGCGGCGCTGACTATTATGACAGGGGGAAAAAGAAATGCTGACAGAGGCAACGATTACAAAGCTGCGTGAAATGCGTCTCAGCGTAATGGCCAATGCTCTGAAAGACCAGCTGGCAGACTCTCAATTCCAGAATATGGCCTTTGAGGACAGGCTGGGGCTGTTGGTGGATGCGGAATGGAATGCCCGTAAAAATAACCATCTGCAAAAGCTGATCCGCCAGGCCAGCTTCTCCGAACCCGGCGCTTGCCTGGAAAATGTGGAATACCTTCCAGACAGGAATCTGAAGCGTGAGGAACTTCTACGGTTTGGTACCTGCGGCTATATTCAGGAGCACCACAACATCATTCTGCTGGGAGCGACAGGGAGCGGCAAGACCTATCTGGCATGCGCGCTTGGAATGGCAGCAGTCAGACAGTTCCTGACAGTCAAGTACATCCGTCTGCCGGATCTGCTGGTGGAGTTTAACATTGCCAGAGGCAACGGAAGCATCCGAAAGCTCCTGGCTCAGTACAAGAAGTACTCGCTTCTGATTATTGACGAATGGCTTCTCTACCCCCTAAAGGAAACAGAAGCCAGAGACCTCCTGGAGATTATGGAGGCCAGGTACAAAAGGGCTTCTACGATCCTGTGTTCCCAGTTTGACATTCCGGGCTGGAGAGAGAAGCTCTCCGATCCGATCCTGGCAGACGCAATCTGTGACCGCATTGTCCATGACGCCTACACCATTGTCATTGGCGGAAAGGAGTCCATGCGGAAGCGGAAAGGCTTGCAGGAAACCTGAGGTAAGAGCCTGCGGCTCACCGGGCTCTGCCCGGATCCGAGGCTTAACGCATTTTGGTTTTCCAGGAGAGTGATTGGGATGGTGCAACAAAAAAGAGAGCGATGCTGACGACATCACTCTCCTGCCAAACCCCATACACGGTGCTCATGTCGCTCCTCAGCGTTGCACTATCCTCCGATATGGCTAAAAGCAAATTAATGATACCAAGCACAGCATAGTCTGTCAATATTCAATCC
>DVFK01000008.1 GCA_018713285.1 Candidatus Faecousia excrementigallinarum | reverse complement strand
TAATGGGAGAAAAGAATGCTGAATATGAGTTTTATTTGGGATTTTGTTTCTTATATGCTATTTTTTGGAAGAAGAGAGGGACGGATGATTTGGGCAAAAACATCCTGATACTGACCTGTGTAAGCGGTTTCTTAGACAAATTCCAGAAAGACAACGTGGCGATTCTGCAAAAGCTTGGCTATACGATTTACTATGCTTCCAATATGAATGTTCCTCATTATCTGTTTGACCCGGAGGAGTTTTCCAGAATGGGGATTATTCCTTGCCATATCCCCATTGAGCGGTCGCCGTTTATGGTGCGCAATAACGAGAAAGCCCTGCGGGAGCTTGTCCGCCTGGTTATGGAGAAGGATATTTCTGCGATTCACTGCCATGCCCCGGTGGGCGGTATGCTGGGACGGTTGACCGGGCGCATATGCAACCGGATGGGCCATCCGGTAAAGGTGATTTACACGGCTCACGGCTTCCATTTTTACCGGGGGGCACCGCTGGTGAACAACACGGTCTACCGGGAGGCAGAGAGACTGCTGGCCCATGACACGGATGTGCTGATTACCATTAACCGGGAGGACTTTGAAAGCTCCCAAAGGATGCACCTGAAAAAAGGGGGCAAGCGGTATCAGATTCCCGGCGTGGGGGTGGATATGGCGCATTTTTGCCCCATGGAGCCTGCCCAGCGTCTGACCCGGCGCAAAAAATTGGGCCTGGAGGGCAAGACCTTTTTTGTAAGTGTGGGAGAGCTGAACGAGAACAAAAACCACATTGTGGTGCTCAGAGCCTTAAAACAGATGAAGGATTCAGGGAAGGACATTTCCAACCTGGTGTACGGCATCTGCGGCGACGGCTTTTTCCGGGAGCGGATGGAAGGCTGGATTCAGGAAATGGGTCTTTCCAGCCAGGTGATTCTTTTCGGGTATCAGAAGGATGTGCGGCCCTTTGTGGGCTGTGCAGACGCCATGATCTTCCCTTCCCGCCGGGAAGGGCTGGGAATGGCGGCGGTGGAAGCGTTGTCCATGGGGATCCCTGTGATTGCTGCGGATAACCGGGGTACCCGGGAGTATATGAAGCACCGGGAAAATGGATATGTGTGCCGGTGGAACGATGTTGCCGGCTTTGTGTCCGGGATGGAATATATCATGGGCCTGGACTCCCAGTCCCGGTCCGAAATGAGCCTGCAGTGCCGGCAATCGGTGTACGGTTTCCGAAAGCAGTGGGCAAAACAGGTTATGGAAGGCATTTATCAGGATGTATTGTGACAGACAAACGCTCATCAGCGTAATCATGGGCGTATACCGCCCGGATGGCCGGCGTCTGAAACTGGCCATCCAATCCCTTCTGAATCAGACGATTGAGAATTGGGAACTGATTTTATATGACGACGGCTCCGGAGCGGCCTATGAGGGCCTTTTGCAGGAGGCGGCGGAGCTGGATTCCCGGATTGTGCTGGTTCGGGGTGAAAAAAACCGCGGCCTTGCCCACGGCCTGAACCGGTGCCTGAAAGTCGCCAAAGGAAGTTATATCGCCAGAATGGATGACGATGATTTCTGCCATCCGGAACGATTCCAGCGCCAGTTGGAATTTTTACAGACCCACCCCCAATACGGCTGGGTGGGTACCAATGCGGTGCTGTTTGACGAAAAAGGACTCTGGGGTCAGCTTGTGATGCCGGAGCGGCCGGAAGACAGGGACTTTCTTCGATATTCCCCCTATATTCACCCCTCTGTCATGTTTCGCCGGGAGGTTTTTGGAATTGCCCACGGGTACATAACCGCCAGGGTAACCAAGCGCTGCGAGGACTATGAGCTGTTTATGCGGCTGCATATGAGAGGGTGTCGGGGTTACAATATTCAGGAGACGCTGTTTTTTTACCGGGAGGATATGAAGTCCCACGGGAAGCGGACCTTTGCCTCCCGTGTGAACGAAAGCAGAATCCGCTATCGTGGGTTCCGGCGGCTGGGCATTCTGAGCCCCCGCACCTGGCCCAGTGTGTTGCGGCCCATTGTGGGTGGGCTGATTCCTGTGGGAAGGATAAGCTATTTGCTTAGGAGGAATGGCAATGGAGTCAGCCTGGAAGACAGACAGGCTGCGGCAGTATATGAGGATTCTGGGGAAATCGGAGTCCCTACCCGCTGAAATACCGGAGGAAGGGGGCGGGTTTGCAGCAGTGGGAGCCTGTGTGCTGGGGCCTGCCCTGAGCGCTTTTGTGCGCTGGGTACTGGCGGAGGCGGTGAGGAACGGAAAGAAAAGATTGTATTTTCTGGCACGGGACGGATACTTCATGTACCAGGCCGCAAGCGTCTACGTGCAGAAGCTGGATTTGCCGGTGGAATGCCGGTATCTCAGCTGCTCCCGGTATTCCCTGCGGCTGCCCATGTACCACCTGAACCTGGAAGAGGCGCTGGACTATATCTGCCGGGACAGCATTGACGCCGACTATACGAAGCTTTTGAACCGGGCTGGGCTGACTGCCCAGGAGCAGACCCAGGTGCTGAAAGCCCTGGGCATGGAAGAAAATCCCGGGACGAAAATCCGGTATGCCCAGCTGCCCCACATCAAAAACGCCCTGAGACAGTGCCCTGTCTTTTTGGAGCTTCTTCGGCAGCATTCCCTGGAGGCTATGCCGCCTCTGGCAGGGTACCTTCGCCAGGAGGGGCTTCTGGATGGGGTAGAGGATGCCCTGGTGGACAGCGGCTGGGTGGGCTCCATGCAAAGAACCCTGAACCAGCTGCTTACATCCATGGGACGCACCCGTCCCCTGGAGGGCTATTACTGGGGGCTTTACGAGCTGCCGGAAGGGGTGGAGCGGAACCGCTACCACTGCTATGATTTTTCCCCGGAGGGGCAGCTTCGTGGGAAAGTAAATTTCAACAACAACGTATTTGAAGCGGTTTTTACGGCACCCCACGGTATGACCCTGGGCTACCGGGAAGAGGGCGGAACCTTTTTCCCGGTATACGACAGGATTTCCCGGGAGAAGCAAACTGCCATTGAGACCCTGGAAGGGGTTCTGATGGGGTATATCCGCCAGGATGCCTGCCAAATGGCGGCCCTGGAGGGGGGACTCCAACGCCGACGGGTCCGGAAGCTTTTGAAGCTCTTTATGACCCAGCCCACCCGGGAGGAGTCGGAGCTTTTCGGCAGCTTGGGCTTTTGCGACGATGTGCTGGAATACGGCAACCGCTGCCTTGCCCCGGTGATGACCTCCCGGGAGCTGGGGCAGCACCATGTACTTCCCAAGCTGCTGGTGCAGACGGGGCTGTGGAAAAAGGAAATCCGGGAGACGGCCTGGTATGAGGGCAGCGTGGTGCGCAGCACGCCTTCCGGAAGCTACCACCTGCTTCAATACAGAATATATAAGTATCTGCTGTATATCCGGCAGATGCTGCGATGGAGAATCAAGCATGCAACAGGAAAATAAGAAGACAAAAATGACCCGGGAAGAGCGGAAACAGTATATGTTCGTGATTCAGGAGCTGACCTCCCGGGAGATCAAGCGTAAATACGCCCGTTCCTACCTGGGAATCATCTGGAGCGTTCTGAACCCGCTGCTTATGATGACGGTTCTTTCCATGATTTTTACCCAGATTTTCAAGCGGTCCATTGAGAATTACCCCATTTATTACCTTTCCGGCTATGTGATTTGGCATATGTTTACGGGCGCTACCAATGCGGCCATGACCACCCTGGTGGACAACCGTACCATGCTCATCAAGGTGCGGTTTCCCATGCAGGTGTTCATCTTTGCCCGGGTATACACAGCCCTTACGAATCTGGGGTACTCTCTGGTTGCCTACGTGATTATGATGGCAGTGTTTCGGATTGTGCCGGGAGTGACCATTGTATTTTATCCGGTGATTATCCTGCTGGTTCTGATGTTTTCACTGGGCCTGTCCCTGATTCTGGCTACGGCCTATGTGTTTTTCGGGGATGTAAAGCACCTGTATTCCATTATTACAACAGTGTGGATGTACCTGTCCGCCCTGTTTTATCCGGTGGACAGCATCCGGGGGCTTCCCAGAATGATTATTGAAATCAACCCAATCTTTCAGTATATCAACGCCGCAAGAAATGTGGTGATGTACCATACCTGGCCCAGCTGGACGGAGCTTTTTGCGATGGTGGCCTGGGCGGTGGGAATGCTGGCCCTGGGCTGGCTGGTGTTCTCCAAGAACAAGAACAAAATCATGCAGAAAATCTAAAGGAGCGTAATTGCCCATGACAGCGTGGATAAATCGGCCCGGGGTGCTGGCATTCCTGGGCGTGGAGGGCATTTGGTGGCTGGCGGCCCTGGGGGCGTTGGTAGTGATTGTATGCGGGCTTTTGCTGCTGCAGCAGCGGCAGAAGGTCCGGCGGGCACAGGCCAGGCGGAACCGGGGGAAACCGGTACCGGGAAAGAAGCCCGCACCTTCCCGACAGCCCAAGCCGGCGGCAGTCCGGGAAAAGGCCAAGCCCTCTCCTTTGTACGACCTGGAGCAGAAAGAGGATATGGATGCCCTGGAGCATTTTTCCTTGTTTGACGACCGGGAAAATGTGATTGAGGTGCGCAATGTGACCATGCGCTTCAAGCGCCAGAAGGACGAGGCCACCAGCATCAAGGAAAGCATCATCCAGCTTTTGAAGGGAAAACGGAAAACCGAAACTTTCCGGGCCTTGAAGGGCGTCACCTTTGTGGTGAAGAAGGGGGATGTGCTGGGAATCCTGGGCACCAACGGCGCCGGTAAAAGTACCTTGCTGAAGATTATTTCCGGAGCGCTCCAGCCTACCAGCGGTACGGTGACTGCGGACCAGAAGAAAATCCAGCTTCTGACCCTGGGTACCGGATTTGACTATGAGCTGACCGGCCGGGAGAATGTGTATCTCAATGGCGCCATTATCGGCTATACCAAGGAGTATATTGACGAAAAGTACGAGGATATTGTGAAGTTTGCGGAGCTGGAGGGCTTCATGGAGGAAAAAGTGCGCAACTACTCCTCCGGTATGGTCTCCCGTCTGGGCTTTGCCATTGCCACCGTCCGGGATACACCGGAGATCCTGATTCTGGACGAGGTGCTGAGCGTGGGAGATATGTTCTTCCGGAAAAAGAGTACCGCCAGAATCAAGGAGATGATGCGGTGCGGCTCCACGGTGCTCATCGTGTCCCACTCCACTTCCGTCATCCGGGAAAACTGCACCAGGGCAATCTGGATTGAAAAAGGCGTCCTGCGGGCTGCGGGAGACCCCAAGGAAGTGTGCAAACTATATGAAAACCAAAAACGGTAAAGGAGAAAAGACATGAAAGTTCAGATTGATGTCTTTGGCAGCTATGTGGCCAGAGATGCGGTGCGGTATATGGACCCGGCGCTGTACGAGCTGAACCGGTGCATCGGCGGGGTGCCGGTGTCTACCCTGTTTGAGCCGGAGTTTTCCCTTCCGGAGGAAAAGCTGGAGGGGGTCCGGGCCAGCCAGTATGATAAGCGGATGCTGATGCTCCAGCTGAGCCGGAAGGTGCCCGCTCTGCTGAAAAAGAGCGAGTCCAAGTTCCTGGTGCTGGATCTGGCGGCGGAGTGTATGAACCGGCTGGTTTTGGGGAATGAAGCCCATACGGCGGTTGCCTACCCGGAGGAGATGGAAGACTGTATCCAGTCCGTTTTCTCCTACCTGGGCACTCCTGTTGCACAAAAGTCCCTGCTGGACCTGGATTCCAAGGTGCTGAATAAAAAATACCGCCAGTTTGTGCAGAACCTGGTAAAATCCCAGGCAAACCCCATGGGCTATGAGGAAAGCAACATCATTGTCATCGAAGCCTACTGCACAGAGGACTATATCAGCAACCGGCATGGTATGCTCCATCCCCACAATGCCAAGTACAAGGTAAAGGCAATCAATGAGATTCTCAAGACCCTGTATGAGCTTGTTTACCGCTATATGCCCACCTGTCGGGTGATTAAACTGCCGGAGTTTACCCATTCCACGGAGAATCACCTCCGGGGGCCGGGACCTCTGTCTTACACGGAGGCAACCTATGAGTACCTGGCCCGGTGTATCGAGGTCTACTGTGGGGTGAATAAAATCAACTCTGTGGAAAACCTTTATGGGGAACAGTCCCTGCACAACAAGCTGGAGACCAGAGTAATCAACAGCGGTGCCGTCTATAAAGTACCGGCAATGCAGAAGGAAATTGCGTTGTTAAATGCGAAAATAGCGGAACTGCAAGCGCAGATAGATACATTAAAAAACAGCCATTAACCATGGATGAAAAAGAAGATAGGAGCGATAAAGATGAAAAAGAATAATCCGAAAATCAGCGTGATTGTCCC
>DVFK01000074.1 GCA_018713285.1 Candidatus Faecousia excrementigallinarum | reverse complement strand
GAGTCCGGCATTATGTGCACCATCCACGCTTACACCGGCGACCAGATGATCCTGGACGGCCCCCAGAGAAAGGGCGACCTGCGTCGTTCCCGCGCTGGCGCTGTGAACATCGTTCCCAACTCCACCGGTGCTGCTAAGGCTATCGGCCTGGTTATCCCCGAGCTGAACGGCAAGCTGATCGGCGCTGCTCAGCGTGTTCCCACCCCCACCGGCTCCACCACCATCCTGAACGCTGTGTGCGCTAAGAGCGTGACCAAGGAAGAGATCAACGCTGCCATGAAGGCTGCTGCTACCGAGTCCTTCGGCTACAACGAGGACGAGATCGTTTCCTCCGACATCATCGGCATGCGCTTCGGCTCCCTGTTCGATGCCACCCAGACCATGGTGTGCGCTCTGCCCGACGGCAAGACCCAGGTGCAGGTTGTTTCCTGGTACGACAACGAGAACTCCTACGTTTCTCAGATGGTCCGCACCATCAAGCACTTCTCCACTCTGCTGTAATTTAGAGCACAAACAAAAACGCCGTCCTTCGGGACGGCGTTTTTCGTAAGAGGGCCTTAAACCAGCAGCTCCAGATGCAATTCATACAAAAGGCCGTTCATGCTGATAATATCCAGCCCTTTTTGCAGACCAAACAAAATAGCATTGTCCCGCTCCACTTTCACATAGAGAGGGGGATACCCGGTGAGTTTCAGCAGCTGCTGGGCTTCCTCCGGAGAGAGGGCAAACCCAAAACACAGCATAATCAGCTTGTCCCGGCTGGGAAGCTTGCTGCCGGAAAAAATCTGGTAGCCATAGTGAACCTCAATTCCCGCCCGGGCGATTACATCCGCTTTTTTCGCCTGCCGTTCCTGAAGCAGGGCGGAGAGCACCCGGTCTACCTTCATAAAGTTCTTTTCCAGGTGATCCTGGTTCTCTTTCAGATAGTCCCGATAGCTGCTGCTTTTTTCCATGGTTTCCAGCAAATCCTTTGTAGATTTGGTCATACATCTTACCTCCCAGGGGGTGAAAAATTTGAATCCACAGCTGCGCTATGCCTACATTTATGAGAATCTCCAGCCCTTGACAGCCTTGAGTGAGGGAACCTGGCTGTGTATGTATCCCCCCAGAAATACCCTGTATGTGAAAAAGGAGATTCCCCAGGCTTGTGTGTCTTACTACCACACCCTGGCGTCTATCCACAGCCGGAACCTGGCTCCGGTGCTTTTTGTGACGGAGGAGGGGAATACCGCCTTCGTGTTGTCGGAATATGTTTCGGGACAAAGCCTTGCCGGACTTCTCCAGGAGGGGAAGACCTTTTCCCAGGAGGAAGCCAGGGACATCTGCACCCAGGTGTGCTTCGGATTGTGGGAGCTTCACCGCCGGGGATTGGTTCACCGGGACATCAACCCCAATAATATTATAATCTCCTCGGATAACGTTGTCAAAATAATCGATTTTGGCATTGTTCGCTCCTTCACACAGGATAAAATCAGGGATACGGTGATTATGGGTACGCCGGGCTATGCGGCTCCGGAGCAGTTTGGATTTTTGCAGAGCGATGCCCGGACGGATATTTATGCTGTTGGGGTGCTTCTGAACCAACTGCTTACGGGGCGGTTTCCCAATGAACGGCTGGCGCCGGGGAAGTTGGGGACGGTGGTCCGCAGGTGCGTGGAAATCGACGCCCAAAAGCGGTTTTCCTCCATTGACCAGCTGATGAACCAGCTGTCCGGAAGTGCTGTGCCCGGTCTGGAAACGGTGCTGGATACCCTGCCCGGCTTTCGCAGCCGGAGGGGCGGTCAGGCCTTTGGAGCGGTACTGCTGTACCTGTTGGCAGGAATGGCTGTGGTGCAGTCCTATATGAGCCTGAAAACGCCGCCCTGGGGCTATGCAGTCCACACGGTTTCGGTGCTTTTCAGCACCGTGATTCCCTTTTTCTGCTTTCATAATTTTCTGAATGTGTGGGAGCGTTTCCCCTTTACCCGGTATGCCTCCCGGAAAAGTCAGAAGATTTTGTTCCGGGGGTTGGGCATTGTATCTTTGTTCGTAGGCCTTGCCATCTTTGGCTCTATTGCATAATATCCGAAAATTCCAGGCTTTTGTTATGCCGTCAGCATAACAAAAGCCTGTTTTTATCTCCTATAATGCTGAGGAGAGGCCCAAACAAAAAAGAAAGGATTTGCTGAACATGAAAGAAACACCGGAAACAAAATTATGTAAACACTGCAAAACCCAGATTCCCTATGCAGCCAAGGTATGCCCCAACTGCCGGAAGCGGGTGAAAGGCGGAAAAGGAAAATGGATTGTGCTGGCCCTGATCGTGGCGGTGATAATCGCCGTTGTTGCCACCCAGGATAACCCCCAAAAGGTAGGGGAGGTGGATTCGTCCACCCACGGACAGACTACCCCGGGAAATGAGAGCACCACCCAGCCCACCTCACCGGAGAAAACCCAGTATGTAGTGGGGGACATTCTCCGGGATGGGGATTTGGAGATTGTCTATATCGCCAGCGGCGACTATGTGGAAGAAAACCAGGCCCTTCAGCCGAAAGAGGGGGAGAAGTATATTTTCCTCCAATTCGCCTTTGCCAACCGGGGAGAATCCGGGGATATTTCCATTTCCTCTTTCAGCTTTGATTGCTATGCCGACGGCTACGCAGCGGAAACCCATTATTGGAATGACCAGGATTTTTCCGCTACCTTGTCCCCCGGACGGAGCACCACCGGCTATATCTGCTTTGCCGTGCCGGAGAATGCCCAGAAAATCGAGGTGGAGTACACCCCCAATTTCTTCCTCAGCTCGGAGAAAATCCACTTCCTGTTTGAGGGAGAGAAGGATTCTGGCTTCCAGTATGAGCCGGATACCACACCGTCCCAGGATGCACACCAGGTGGGGGATGTGGTGGAATCCGACAGTATGAAAATCACGTACAAGGGCTGCGAGATTTATACCAGCGACAATATGTTTATAAAACCCAAGGAGGGGTATCAGTACATTACCTGCACCTTTGAATTTGAGAATCTCAGCGACGCTGACCAGTATATTACGGTGTATGACTTTGACTGCTATGCCGACGGCCTGAGCTGCAACGGGTGCTATATCCGGGATGATGTGCTCAGCGCCACCTTGTCCTCCGGACGGAAAACCTCCGGCACTGTTACCTTCGAGGTTCCGGTGGATGCCACGGTCATCGAGGTGGAGTTCCTGTCCAACCTCTGGACCGGCAGCCGGGTGATTTTCAACGCCAAGCCTCAGTAACAAACCACCCCCGGGAATCTTTCGATTCCCGGGGGGAATTTTCAGGACAGCGGGTTGCCGTCTGCGTCCAGGAAGGAGTAGGAGGCGGGGAGACTTGTGTAGTAGACGAAGGGAATTTTCTCCACCGGAATATCCTCTATGGTGCCGTCGGGCATTTCCAGGTGCAGACTGGTGCAGGCAGGATTGTTGATGAGGAAGGAGTACCCTTCCTTCCATTGCAGAACTGCAATGTCCGTGCCCCGCTCCAGGGCGGTGTAGGTTTTTACAAAGGCGTACCGGTCATCCCCCTTGGGGGAGAACTCCATGGGGAAATAGCCATGGCTCTGGTAGGTGTTGCCGGAGATGAACCAGAACAAAAGGCTCTCTTCCGCCTGGGAGTTTCCGGCAATGACCAGCGGTGTGGTCTGGGCTTCGGCAAGGGGGATCTCTTCCCGTGCCTTCTGAATCAGCCCTTCCGTTCCGGCATAGGTGGGACTGCACCCGGCAAAAAGCAGGCTGATGATAAGACAAGCCACACAAAATGCCTTTTTCATAGGAAAACCTCCTGTCATCTGTTGGTGAAAACAAAGGTACCTGAAACTATTATAAAGCGATGCAAAGTAAAAGGCAAGCTCCCGGGAATCTTTCGATTTCCGGGGGAACTTATGCAAAAATTTTTCCAGCTTATGTTTAGATTGGGAAAATCCGGGGATACTGTACCTCGGA
Source organism: Candidatus Faecousia excrementigallinarum (assembly GCA_018713285.1). GTDB lineage: Bacteria > Bacillota > Clostridia > Oscillospirales > Oscillospiraceae > Faecousia > Faecousia excrementigallinarum. Next base: position 2,314 of record DVFK01000074.1, on the reverse strand, counting down.
GGTGCTTGAAATGAGCAAAAACAAATTCTTCGGCAGCATGAGCGGTAAGGGCTACTACATAGCCCTGATCCTGTGTGCAGCTGCCATCGGGATTTCCGGCTATTTGTATTACCGAAATGCCAGCCAGGAGGAGAGCATGTCCAAGGACCCCTCCTCCTACCAGAACCCCCAGGAAGGGACGGTGCCGGCGGTAGCCACCCGTCCGGGAACGGATGCCACGGAGCCTTCCACCACCAATCCCACCAAGCCCACGGAAAAACCGGAGCCTCTGAAAACCGGCGCCCCGGTGTCCGGGGAGACCATCACGGACTATGCCATGGACTGCCTGGTGTATAACGACACTACAAGAGATTGGCGGGTCCACAACGGCGTTGACATTGCCGCTGAGGCCGGTACCCCCGTCCTGGCTGCGGCGGCGGGGTCTGTGTATACCGTGTACGAGGACGAGACCATGGGTATGACCGTGGTCATCCGCCATCAGGACGGTTACACCACCAAGTACGCAAGCCTTGACAAGGAGGTCAAGGTGCAGCCGGGAGATGAGGTAGAGCTGGGCCAGGAAATTGGCTGTGTAGGACAGTCGGCCATGCTGGAAAGCAGCCTGGGCCACCATGTCCACTTCAGCGTCAGCCTGGACGGCGCCAGCATCGACCCTCAGGAATTTCTGGATTTGGGGAAGTAAACGCCCAAATCCCCCGGATTTCCGGGGAAAACATGGATCGTTTCTTCATTTTCTTTCCTCTTTAAACTGGGCCGCTGCATTTGCAGCGGCCGCTTTTTTATTCCTGGGCGATTCGGGAAAGTCCCTGGGAATCCACAATTTCCACCGTTCCCCGGGTCAGATGCACCAGATTTTCGCTTTGGAAGTACCGAAGCATCCGGGTGACCACCTCCCGGGCGGAGCCTAAGTGGTTGGCGATATGCTCGTGGGTGATTTTCAGGCTGGGGGTGTCTTCCAGAGCAGCCTCTTCCAGCAAAAATCCTGCCAGCCGCTTGTCCAGGCTCTTCCACAGAATCTGTTCAATCAGCCACATGACCTCGGAAAACCGGCTGGCCATAATCTCGTTGGTGTAGTTGGCCAGGGGGGCGGACTGGGTCATCACCTGCTTGTAGACTTCAGAGGGAATCACCCACATGGAAGTGTCCTTTTCCGCCTCGATAATCACCTCAAACTGGATGCTGCGCATAATGCAGGAGGCGGAAAACAGGCAGATATCCATGGGAAACAGCCGGTAAAGGGTGATTTCCCGCCCCTCCGGGGAGAGCATATAGGCCCGGAGCTGACCGGTCACCAGGAGGAAAAGCCCGGTGCAGTCGGCAGAGCCGTTGTGCAGCACCGTACCCTTGGGCACGGAACGCTGGAAAGCGCTGCCGGAGAGCTGATCCTGCTGTTCCCGGGTCAGCTGATTCCACATGGGAAAATATGATTGAAAATCCATAATAAGCTCCTTACTCCTGGGGGTAATCCAGCGTGACGTACTGGGGTGTATGCCCCAGGGCGGGGATGAGTACCTCCAACACGTCCCGGGTGGTCAGCCGCAGGGAGGAGGTGTTGATACAGGGGTGGCAGCTGAAGTACTCCGCCTCCACCAGGTCCCGGTCGATGAGCAGGTGTACCTTCTTTTCCCGGTCATTCATCAGCCCCAGAAGGGTCAGGGAGCCGGGGGTGATGTCCAGGAGGGCTTCCATGGCCTCACCTGAGGCAAAGGACAGCCGGGAGGAGCCAATCTGCTTGGACAGCTGGGAGGTTTTGAAGGGCTTGTCCCCGGGAATCAGGAGCAGATAAAATTCCGTCTGCTGCCGGTTGCAAAGGAGCAGATTCTTGCACAGGGGCGCACCGAAGGCCTCGTCCACCTCCCGGCAGGCCTCCATGGTCATGGCCTGGGCATGGTCAGCCCGGAGGTATTGTATGGAAAGACCGTCCAGAAAATCATAGACCCGCATTTCCTTTTCCAGCCGCCCGGCGGGGTCACTGGGCCGTCCCCATTCCAATACCATAGAAATTCCTCCTCATTGGTTTTCGTAATTCGGGGCTATTATACCACAGACCTTTCCCGGCTGCAATAAAAAAGCCCTCCGCTTCAGGAGGGAGAAGGCATAGAAATAACCCTTGACGATGCAACCACTCACTTTGCTCGTCAAGGGTTATTCCCTGAATGCTTGGGTTCAATCATTGGTTAACCTGCCTTTCTGCGGTTTATGGTGCCTTTTTCCCTCCTGAGATCTGTTTCCTTCCTATTCCTTACCCACTTCGAACCGAATGAAAATAAAAGGATTTTCTGACCTTACGCTATGAATTGGTTTGCGTTTGTAA
>DVFK01000073.1 GCA_018713285.1 Candidatus Faecousia excrementigallinarum | reverse complement strand
TCTCGCCGGGCATCTTTTCTCCATTGTTCCATGAATACACCCCCATATCCGTATTATACCAGATATGAGGGTGTTTTGGTAGTTTTTTGACAAGCTGAAAAGAGGTATCGGCCAAGCCGATACCTCTTTTTTGATCCAAATCAGGCGTTTTTCACTTTTACATCCAGGTGATAATCCACCTGTCCAGCAGCGGTTTGCTCGATTTCGATTCCATAGACCAAATCCACCGTTCCGCCGTCCTCCGTCAGACTGCTGCGGATTTTATTTGCGCAGACCGTAATCATCAGGGCGCCAAACTCCAGCTGGTAAAGAGAATCGTGGTGAACCCCCTCCCGGAAAACCATGTGGGAGTTAAGCTTCCCGGTTCTTTTCAGCTCCACCTGCTCCGGCTCCACGGAAAATTCCGTGGTCACGCCGGAAAGGCCGGTCAGGTCACTTTCCTCGTAGCGGATAACCCAGCCCTTCTCTGTGGATTCCAGGGTTCCCTCCGTCACCAGTTCGATTACTTCCGGTTCCTGGTCCACATAGTTCTGCTGTCCCCGCAGACTCAGAACCACATCTTTTTTCATTTGCAGGCCTCCATCGCCAGCTGCAGCAGCTCATCAATCAGCTGCTCATAGGGGATGCCGCTGGCTGCAAACAGCTTGGGATACATGGAAATGGAGGTGAAGCCGGGAATTGTGTTGATTTCGTTGAAAACCACCCGGTTATCCTCATAGGTAACGAAGAAATCCACCCGGCTCAGGCCCTGGCAGCCGATTGCGGAATAAATCCGCACCGCCTGATCCCGGACCTGCTCTGCCACATCCTCCGGAATCCGGGCAGGGATATAGGCAACAGAGGTGTCCGTAATATACTTTGCCTCATAATCGTAGAATTCCGTTCCGGAATCAATCTCTCCGCAGATGGAAGCCACCGGGCTGTCATTGCCCATAACGGCGACTTCAATTTCCTTACCGTGGATAAACTCCTCTACCAGAATCTTATCGTCATACACACCGGCAGAAAGCAGGGCATCCATAAGGGTTGCCCGGTCCCCGGCCTTGGAGACACCCACAGAGGAGCCGGTTCCCGCAGGCTTTACGAACATGGGATAGGAAAACCGGGTTTCCAGCTGGTCCACAATCTGCTCGATGCGATTGTTCAAATCGCTGTTGCGCACCAGCTGCCACTTTGCCTGGGTAATCCCTGCATTGTCAGCCACCAGCTTGGTCAGGGTTTTGTCCATGGCCACCGCAGAGGCAGATACGTGGGGTCCTACATAAGGGATACCGGCCAACTGCAGCAAGCCCTGCATAGCACCGTCCTCGCCATTCTCTCCGTGAAGAACCGGGAACACCACATCCACGGACTGACGTACCACGCAGTCGCCCTCAAAGCACAAAAGACCCTGTCCACGGATGGGAGAAATGGTCGCAGGGCGGTTGGCAGGATGCTCTGTCCACAAGCCGCTGGGCAGCTGGGAATAGTCGTGCCCGCCATAAAGAATCCATGCGCCTTCTTTGGTAATTCCCACGGGAAGAATATTGTACTTTTCCGCAGACATATGGTTCAGCACCGACTCCGCAGAGCGCAGGGATACCTCATGCTCCGGGCTCATGCCGCCAAACAGCACCAACACATTGATTTTACGCATACGTTACCTCCATACTCCCACAGCTTTAGTTTGCATCCTTTAACAGGGCTTCGCCGGCCCGGTAAATATCACCGGCACCCACGGTCAGAATCACATCCCCCTCCCGGGCAATGGAGCCCAGATAAGAGGTGACCTCCGGCAGTGTTTCGCAGTATACGGCTCCGGGAATCTGATCCGCCAGGTCCTTGGAGGAGATTCCCACGGTATTGCGCTCCCGGGCCGCATAGATTTCCGCCAGAACAACCTTATCCACCCGCTTCAGCTGCCGCACAAAATCAGAAAACAGCGCTCTGGTTCTGGTATAGGTGTGGGGCTGGAATGCCAGAATCACCCGGTCATAGTGCATGGTCGCCACGGCGTCGATGGTTGCAGCCAGCTCATCCGGATGGTGGGCATAGTCATCATAGATGTCTGCCCCCCGGTAGCTGCCCTTATACTGCATCCGCCGCTCCGCTCCGGAAAAGGCCGCAAGGCCCCGGGTCACTGCTTCCCCGGGAATCCCCAGCATCCAGGCTGCGCCGGCTGCACCGATGGCATTGAGGGCATTGTGCCGACCCAGAACATTCAAATCCAGGTGGGTGTAAAAAGCGCCGTCACAGTACACATCCAAGTGCCGCCAATCGGGGTGGATATTCTCTCCATGTACCCGGTTGTTGGGATTGAGGCCAAAGCTCACATAGTCCAGGCCTTTCAGTGCCTCCACCACATGGGGATCATCTCCGTTGGCAAGAATGCCGCCGCTGGACAGCTGGGCAAATTTCCGGAAGGACTTCTGAATATCCGTCAGATCCTTGAAGTAATCCAGATGATCCGCCTCAATGTTCAAAATCACCGACAAGGTAGGAAAAAAATTCAGGAAGGAGTCGCAATACTCGCAGCTTTCCAGGATGATGGTATCTCCCTGCCCTACCCGGTGTCCTGCCCGGAGCAGGGGCAAATAGCCGCCAATCATCACAGTGGGATCCACATTGGCCTCCATCAGGATATGGGTTACCATAGAGGTAGTCGTGGTCTTTCCATGGGTACCGGCTACACACACGGCATTTTTATATGCCTGCATAATGACACCCCAGGCCTGTGCCCGTTCAAAAACCGGAATTCCTGCCACCCGGGCAGCCGCAATTTCCGGATTGTCGTTATGGGCGGCAGCGGTGCGGATAATACAGTCCGCTCCCCGGATGTTCTCCTGCCGGTGACCGATGTACACCTGGATTCCCTTGGCAATCAGCTCATCGGTGGAAACCGAGGAATTCATATCGGAGCCGGTTACCGTCAAACCCATTCCCTGAAGTACAAGCCCCAGAGGACGCATGGACACACCGCCGATTCCAATCAGATGTACCCGCTTCCCAGGCTTGAGATGTTTTTTTAATTCTTCACATTTATTTTGCATAGGGCCACACCCTCCGAGTTTATTAACCTTAGTATTATATAATAGTTTTCAAATTTTTACAACAAAAATTTCTGTATATGGCATTGTCCCCTTCATTCCAGTATTCATATATTTTATTCATTTATGCATTGTATACTTTTTGTATATATTGGAATATTCACGTTAAAATTGAATATATCTGTTCGGTATCACCAATATGTTTTGAATCCTTCTGTTAGCTTTGTATTTTTTTACAGTTGACTATGAATATTATTCGTACTATAATACATACATAAATTCACCCGAAAAGTATTGGGATTTGAAAAAGGAGAATGGTTATGAAAAAGTTAATCGCCCTGGCACTTTCCGTTTTGATGCTTCTGGGTATGCTGGCAGGCTGTGCCCCCAAGGGAACCCAGGATAGCACCGACTACTCCTCCATGACCCTGGAAGAGCTGATTCCCCTGATTAAGACAGTAAATGAAGGTAAGCTGACCATGGTAACCAGCCCGGACTTCGCTCCCTATGAGTTCTATGCTCTGGACGAGAACGACACCCCCACCCTGGCAGGTTTTGATATTGCCCTGGCTCAGTACATCGCCGACAAGCTGGGTCTTGAGCTGGAGATCATCCCCATGGATTTTGACGGCACCATCACGGAGCTTGCCGCAAAGAAGGCAGACATCGGTATGGCCGGCTACTCCCCCGACCCTGATCGGGAAGGCGCTATGGACTTCTCTGACATCTACTATGAAGGCGGTCAGTCCTTCGTAACCGTTCAGGCCAACAAAGATTTGTTCCCCGATCTGGCTTCCACCAACAAGGCCGAATATCAGATTGGTGCTCAGCTGGGCTCCATTCAGGCCAACCTGGCCAAGGAAAACTCTCCCGATGCGGATATCGTGGAGCTGAGCAAGGTTACGGACATTATCGCAGAGCTGCTTTCCGGAAAGCTGGACGGTGCTTATATCGAGACTCTCCCCGCCCAGGCTTACGCCAAGAACTATCCGGACCTGGCTGTGATTCTGGATGTTCCCTACGATTCTGAGGGCAATGTGGTTGGCGTATCCAAGGGCAACGGCCCGTTGCTGGCCGCCATCAACCTGTGCATCAAGGATGCCCTGGCCGACGGCTCTATGGAGAAGTTCGTCGCTGAAGCCTCCGAGCTGGCTTCCGGCAACATCCACGAGGGTCTTCTGGATGAGGACACCACCGAGCCCACCGAATAAACTTTAAAATATCTGCCCCTCCCCGGAAGGCTGTCCTTCCGGGGTAGTGGCGTGAAAGGAGAATTTCTTTTGATTTCCTGGGAAAATTTTCTAAAAACCTTTAAGTACATGCAGCTTTTCTGGGAGGGTATGGTCTGCACCATTTCCCTTTCCGCTCTGACTGTTATAGTAGGCTTCGTACTGGCTCTGGTACTGGCCTCCATGCGTCTTGCAAAATTCAAGCCCCTGAGATTCATTGCCACCGCCTATGTGGAGCTGTTCCGGGCAACGCCTCTGATGGTGCAGCTGTTCCTCATCTACCATGTGGCACTGTCCGGTGTTTCTCTTCCCGCATTCAAAATCTTCGGTTTTATCCGCTTTGAACGGTTTATTCCCGGTGTAATCGCCCTGTCCCTGAACTCGGGTGCATATTTAAGCGAAATTGTCCGCTCCGGTATTCAGTCCATAGATTTGGGCCAAACAGAAGCCGCCCGGAGCCTTGGCCTCACCTCCTGGCAGAATATGCGTTACATTATCCTGCCCCAGGCTCTGAAGAATATCCTGCCGGCTATTGCCAACGAATTTGTAACCATTATCAAGGAGTCCTCCATCTGTTGGACCATCGGCGTTCAGGATATTATGGCCGCCGTCAACTCTGTCAAATCTGCAACTTTCTCCATTGCAGAACCTCTGATTATCGCAACCTGCATTTACTTCTGTCTGACCTTCCCCACCTCGAAGATTATTCAGCATTTTGAAAGGAAGATGAGCCGTGGCGACAAACGATAAGCTGATTCAAGTAAAACATGTCCGGAAAACCTACAACAAGGGCACACTCCACGCCCTGAACGATGTTTCCGTGGACATCAACAAAGGAGATGTTGTGGCCATTATCGGACCCTCCGGCTCCGGCAAGAGCACCCTGCTGCGGAGCATGAACCTGCTGGAAACCCTCAATGAAGGCGAGATTATCTTCCATGGTATTGACATTACCAAGGATAGCTACAAAGACCCCCAAACCGGGAAAAAGATCAAGGTGGATATCAATATTCACCGGCAGAAGATGGGCATGGTGTTCCAGCATTTCAATCTGTTTCCCCATAAGACCATTCTGGACAACATGATTTTGGCACCGGTGAAGGTAAAGCATATGCCGGTAAATGAAGCCAAGGAAAAGGCGCTGGCCCTTTTGAACCGGGTCGGACTGGGAGATCGGGGCGATGCCTACCCCATTCAGCTCTCCGGCGGTCAGAAGCAGCGTGTAGCCATCGTCCGGGCTATGATGATGGAACCGGAGGTTATGCTCTTTGACGAGCCCACCTCCGCCCTGGACCCGGAAATGGTGGGCGAAGTACTCTCCGTCATCCGGGAGTTGGCAGATGCAGGCATGACCATGGTCATCGTCACCCATGAAATGGGCTTTGCCCGGGAAGTCGCCAACCGTGTCCTGTTTATGGATGCAGGCAAGCTGGTAGAGCAGGGATCTCCCCAGGAGATTTTCGGCAATCCCCAGAATCCCCGCTTGAAGGACTTTTTGTCCAAGGTACTCTGATACAGAAGAAGCAGCCAGGAAATCCTGGCTGCTTTTTTACTACCTTCGGGATACCACCAGCAGCACCCTGCTGTAACCGGAGGCATAATTGGACAGCGGCAGAATGGTATCCTCCCCTGCCTCCAGGCTTCCCGCATACGCCTGGTTTGTCAATCCCCCCAGATAAAACCCCATCTCTTTATAATAGGTCTTATAAAGAACGGTAATGTCACTCACCGTATCGGATCCGGTGTTCACAAGCCGCAGACCCGTTCCTTCCCATTCCGCAACGGCAATGTCCTGAACCGGCGGCGTTTCCACCACATCGAATCTGACTTCTGCTTTCCGGATTTTTTGATTGGTATATGTCGCTTTCTTCTGGGCCAGAATCATAGTCCGTTCCCCGGCTGGAAGGTAAGTCCCGGAAAAGACCAGGTCGTTCCCATCCGTAACCAGGGTGACTTCCACATCCTCCAGCATCTTTTCTCCGCCATTATACAGTAGAATCGCCGCTCCATTGACAATCGGCTCCATACTTTCGTCTTCGGTATACAGGCCTTCATACCCTGTGACCATTTCAACCCAGATATCATTTCCCAGGCAGTAAGGAAAGGTAAGTTCCTGCGAAACCGTGCCCAAAGTTTCCGGTTGGGTGTCCAGAACCGCAATCGTCGTCCCTTGTTCCCTGGCACCCATGGAGGCCTGAACAAGCAGCAACCCTCCGGACAGAACCGCACCCATTATCCCCAAAATCAGCAGCAGGCCCCGGCAAATCATTACTTTAAAAGTCATCATTGGATTCTCCTTCCTTCCAGTTTTTACAGTATATATAGGACTATCCGGTGGATTCAAGGGAATCGGCGACGGTACACACCAGAGATTTTCCCAACAAACTGACCCGATTATGGAAATACCGGCAGCACAATTGAGAATGCCGCCGGGAAGGAGAAAAACTGCAAAAGAAAAAAGCAGATGCTTGACAGCATCTGCTTTTTATGGAGCGGGTGACGAGGCTCGAACTCGCTACCTCCACCTTGGCAAGGTGGCGCTCTACCGGATGAGCTACACCCGCGGAACAAGAAGAATTATATCACATATTTTTCATAAGTCAACACTTTTTTCAAAAATGTAAATAATTCTTCCTGAAGCCCATCCAGGTCTTATTCCGTTGTTTCCGTCGTCTCTTCCACCGGAGAAGTCGACTCCTGGGGAAGGGTCTCCCCTTCCGTTTCTTCCTCCGGATTCTGTGTCTCCTGAGTCGGTTCCGTGGGAACTTGTTCACCGGCAGGCGGTCCATCCTCTCCATACGCTGAATAGTCCCACACGTATCCCGTCATTTGGTTAAAGGCCTTAAGCTGGTAGGTCTGATTCTTCCAGCATTGCACCAGATCGAGATAGTAATATGTACCATCAATGCAAATTGCATTCCAGCACCAGGCCTCGCCATTCCGGGTTCCCGTAATTGTCTCGCAGTCCAGTCCAACCCAACGACCAAGAGCCGCATACACCTGGGCAAAGGCCTTGCTGTCTCCAACGCCATACCGAAGGACACTATAAGCCGGTGTGATGGAGGTCCCCATGGTGTTTTCGTGCCGCTCCATCACGTAGGTGTACAGCTTACCGACCTTCACAAGGGTAGAGTCCTCGCCTTTCAGGCTTTTTTGGGCAGCCGCAAAGGAATCCTGGACGGTTTGCTGCATACTCCGCAGCACCTCACGGCTGTTTTTATATACGAAGGACAGCTCCACAACCCGGTCAATTCCGGATTCCGGGTAGGTACTCACGGAAGTCTGGGGAATTTCAACACAGATGTGGGGATTCTGCTCCCCATAGCTCTGAATCATCTGGACAAGATCCATCTTTTCATAGACCTGCACACGCATCACAAGACTTGCTTCACAGCTTGCCAGGGCGTTCTGGATTTGCTCCACAGCCTCATCCATGTTTGCCACCACAGGCATTCCCAGTATTTCTGATTTGGTACGGCTGTAAGTGATATTCACCCCAATGGCCTGTCTGCCGCCGCTGCTGCCCACGTCGTAGGATATTTGCTCGACAGCAAAATTTCCCACCGGGTTGTTTGTCATAATATGTTCCGTAGCTCTTTGCATATAGGAATCCAGGGTTTTGGCATCAAAGCGGGAAACGGTGAATGTTGCCTTTTGTATTCCCATTTCCACCGTATTTTCCAGGGCATTGAGCAAATCCCGATAGGAATAAATTTCCTCATTCTCCTGATTACCCGGCGTTGTATTGCCCTGATTCGGCGTAACGGAGCTGTAACTTCCGTTCATCCAGAAATCGCAGCCGGAAAGAAGCAGGCATATCCAAGCCAGTAAGATAACCCCTGTCCATCTTTTCATGGCGTGCTCCTTTCTCACAGGGAGTCTCTGGAATAATGAAGGAATCCATCTCCCAGAACCTGGTGCGCCTCCTGCACAATGACAAAGGCTTCCGGATCAATCTGTGCAACCAAATCTTTCAGTTCTGCAATTTGCTGCTTTTTGACAGCGGTCAAAATCACCTGAGTCTCGTTTCCGCTGTAAGCCCCCTGACCATGGAGGTAGGTAGAACCTCTGTGGAGCTGCAACCCCACCTCATGGGCAATCTGGGCGTGTTTTTTGGAAATAATCCAGACCACTTTGGAATAATCAAAGCGATATACCACCACATTGATCATCTGTCCGGTGATAAAAATGGTAATGCCGCTGTATAAGGTTTTGGTCAAATCCTGGAATACCACACCGGTTAAAATCGCCACAAAGGCATCAAAAGCAGTGGTGAAAAAACCAATGGGCAGATAGGGCCATTTTTTCTTCATCAGCCGGACAATGATATCCGAGCCGCCGGTGGACATACCCACAGCGAATACCTGTCCCAGACCAAAGCCGCAGATTACACCACCATACAGAGCCCCCAGAAGCGGGTCCAGCTCCGGCTGAGGCAAAAACGCAAACAGGTCAATAAACAGGGAAAGAAAGGCCATTCCCACAAAGGAACCCCAGAAGAATTTTTTACCGATTTTCAGTCCCGCAATGGCAAAAAGCGGAACGTTCATCACCGCCGCCACAATACCCACAGAGCCGGTTTTCAGCACCTGGTCCACCACCATGGCAAGGCCGGAAATACCGCCGGCATTGAGTTCACTGGGGGCCAGAAAGATATTGAAACCCACCGCAAACATGGCACAACCTATAATTGTTCTCAGGCTGGCAAAAAGAAAATCCTTTCTCTCCATACAAGAATTCCACCTTTACACATCAAATGCAATCTGCTTCTGGGACATATCCTCGTCCTTCAACACCGCACCGGCAGCAGGAATATTCTTACTGCGGTATCGGGCAGCATTCACAATTCCGCTGTCATCCAATGCCATAACCCGGTCCAGCACCGCCTTCTTCCGCAAAGTCAGCACGGAAACGCCGATGGTGTTTCTGGTTGTCTTGGGGGACATGAGGGCCGTGGACACTACCAGTGCCCGGCCGTCGGAAGAATACAGAGCAATCTGAGTATCCTCCTCAAAAGACAGCACAGACTTTACAGGGCTCTTGTCGGAGTAGGCTCCGGTCAGCTTCCGGCGGTTGGTTTTGGTTTCATAGGCTGACAACGGCACCTTGGCCAGCTTACCGTTTTCAAAGCAGAACAGTACAAAGCCCTGGTAGCTGCCGGGCAGAACCACCTGCACCACACTTTCTCCCTGCTCCATCTCCAGCTTGGTAGGCAGATAGTCGCCCAACTGGGAGGCTTTGCCATCCTCGAAGTCCGACAGACGAGATTTATAGCATTGGAAGCGGTCGGTAAATACCAGGATTTCAGAACGGTTGGTTGCTTCCGCAGAAAAGGCCAGGGTATCCCCTTCCTTGAACTTCTGCTCTCCTGACATCCGCAGAGAGGCCTGGGTAATCTTTTTCAGATACCCTTCCCTGGAAACAAACACCGTCACGGGATAATCGGGAATCTCCTCCTGGGGATCTTCCTGACCGGCGTCGGGTACATCGTATACAATCTGGGTTTTCCGGGGCTGACCGTACTTGGCCGCCACCTGCTCCAGTTCCTTCTTGATGACATTTTGAAGCTTTTTGGGGCTGTTGAGGGTGGCTTCCAGCTGGGCAATCTCCTGCTGCAGCTGGTCGATGGCCTTGGTTTGCTTCAGAATGTACTCCTTGTTGATGTTCCGCAGCTTGATTTCCGCCACGTAATTTGCCTGGATTTCATCGATGCCAAAGCCAATCATCAGGTTGGGCACCACTTCCTCTTCCAGTTCCGTCTCCCGGATGATGGCAATGGCCTTGTCAATATCCAGAAGAATCCGCTCCAGACCCTTAAGCAAATGCAGCCGATCCTGCTTCTTCTGAACCTGGAAGTAAAGGCGGCGGCGGACGCACTGGGTACGCCAGGCTGTCCACTCCTCCAGAATCTCACCCACACCCATCACCCGGGGCATACCGGCAATGAGAATGTTGAAATTACAGGGGAAACTGTCCTGCAAGGGCGTCAGGCGGAACAGCTTTTGCATGAGCTTTTCCGGCTCCACCCCCCGCTTCAAATCAATGGTCAGCTTCAGGCCGCCCAAATCCGTTTCATCCCGCATATCTGCGATTTCTTTGATTTTCCCCGCCTTAATCAGCTCCGCAACCTTATCCATGATGACTTCCGTTGTGGTGCTGTAGGGAATCTGGGTAATCTCAATCAGATTACCGGACTTGACATAGTTCCACTTGGCCCGGAGCTTGAAGCTGCCTCGTCCAGTGGCGTAAATCTCCCGGGTAGCCGCCTCGTCAAAGAGCAGCTCTCCCCCAGTGGAAAAGTCCGGTCCGGGGAGGGTCTGGAGAATATCGTGCTGGGGATTCTCCATGAGAGCAATGGCTGTCTGACAGACCTCCGCCAGGTTGAAAGAGCAGATATTGCTGGCCATACCCACCGCAATACCCTGATTGGCAGAAACCAGCACATTGGGGAAGGTGGTGGGCAGGAGGCTGGGCTCCTTCATGGTGGCGTCATAGTTGTCCACCATGTCCACCGTGTCAAAGTCAATGTCCCGGAACAGCTCATTGCAGAAGCTGTCCAGCTTGGCCTCGGTGTAACGGGAGGCGGCGTAGGCCATATCCCGCGAATAGACCTTACCGAAGTTACCCTTGGAATCCACGAAGGGGTGCAGAAGGGTTTCGTTGCCCTTGGCAAGACGCACCATGGTTTCGTAAATCGCCGCATCGCCGTGGGGGTTTAGCCGCATGGTCTGTCCCACGATGTTTGCGGACTTGGTTCTGCCGCCGTTCAGAAGGCCCATTTTATACATGGTATAAAGGAGCTTCCGGTGGGAGGGCTTGAAGCCGTCAATTTCGGGAATGGCCCGGGATACAATCACCGACATGGCATAGGGCATATAGTTGATTTCCAGGGTCTCGGAAATGGGCTGCTCCGTGGTGGAGCCGTGGAGGCCCATAATGCCGTCGGTATTCACTTTTTTCTTTTCCGGTTCTTGTTTTTTTCGTGCCATTGGGAACCTCTCTTAGGAAATATCCGCCAGTTCCAGATATCTGGCGCCATTTTCCGCAATAAAATTCTTCCGCTGCTGGATATTGTCTCCCAGCAAAATATCAAAGTAATAGCTGGTACGCTCCGCATCCTCCGGCATGACCTTAATCAGCCGCCGGGTCTCCGGGTTCATGGTGGTCATCCACATCATCTCCGGGTCGTTCTCGCCCAGACCTTTGGAGCGCTGCAAGGTCACTTTCTTCCCTTCCAGCTGCTGCAAAATCTGCACCTTTTCCGACTCGTTATAGGCAAACCAGGTTTTGTCCTTGCAGGTAATCTCAAAAAGAGGAGATTCTGCAATATACACATACCCATCCCGAATCAAGGTGGGACAGAGGCGGTAGAGCATAGTGAGAATCAGGGTGCGAATCTGGAAACCGTCCACATCCGCATCGGTACAGATGACCACCTTGTTCCACCGGAGGCTTCCCAGGTCGAAGCTGGACAAATCCTTCAGCTTTCGTCCCTGGATCTCCACGCCGCAGCCCAGCACCTTAATCAGGTCCGTAATAATGGGAGAGGCGAAAATCTTGTTGTAGTCCGCTTTCAGGCAGTTAAGGATTTTTCCCCGCACCGGCATGATACCTTGGTACTCCGCATCCCGGGACAACTTGACAGAGCCCAATGCGGAGTCGCCCTCCACGATATACAGCTCCCGTACAGAAGCGTCCCGGCTGCGGCAGTCCACGAATTTCTGCACCCGGTTGGCAATATCCAGATTGCCGGAGAGCTTTTTCTTCACGCTGGTCTTGGTCCGCTCCGCCGACTCCCGGGCACGCTTGTTCACGAGAATCTGCTCCGCAGCCCGGTCTGCCTCCTGCTTGTTCTCCAAAAACCAAACCTGGAGGTTCTCCTTGAAGAAAGCCGTCATAGCCTCCTGGGTAAATTTGGAGTTTACGGACTTTTTCGTCTGGTTTTCAAAACAGCCAATGGTGGAGAAACAGTTGGTCACAATCACCAGGCTGTCCTGAATATCCTGGAAAATGATTTTGCTTTCGTTCTTGGTGTACTTGTTATTGTCCTTCAGGTACTTGTCAAAGGCCGCCACGAAGCCGGAGCGCACCGCCTTGTCCGGGCTGCCGCCGTACTCCAGCCAGGAGGAGTTGTGATAGTACTCCGTATGGCTTACCTGCTTGCTGAAACAGAAGGAGGCGGTGATTTTCAGCTTCATCTCCGGGCGGTTCTCCGCATCCCGTCCCCGGCGCTCTGCCTCCCAGTAAACCGGCATGGTAAAGGCATTATCCCCTACCAACTCCTCAATATACTGGCGGATGCCGTCGGGGTAGCAATACTCCTCCGTTTCAAACTTACCGCCCACCTGGTTGCGGAACCGGAAGGTAATGCCCTTGTTCACTACCGCCTGACGGCGTAGCACATCCCGGAAGTAATCCGCCGGAATGTCAATATCCGTAAATACCTCTTTGTCCGGCTTCCAGTGAAATACGGAGCCGGTCTTTTTCCGGTCGGTGGGTTCTTTTTTCAGGCCGCCCACATTTCTGCCCTTTTCAAAGTGCAAATCATACCGGAAGCCATCCCGGCGGATGGTGGCGTCAAAAAACTCCGAGGCGTACTGGGTGGCGCAGGAGCCCAGGCCGTTCAGGCCCAGGGAGTACTCGTAGTTCTCTCCGTTTTCCCCGTATTTGCCGCCGGCATACATTTCACAGAATACCAGCTCCCAGTTGAACCGCTTTTCTTTTTCGTTGTAGTCCACAGGGCAGCCACGGCCAAAGTCCTCCACTTCCACCGAAAGGTCCTGATACCGGGTGACAATCACCGTATCGCCATAGCCCTCTCTGGCTTCGTCGATGGCGTTGGACAGAATTTCAAACACTGCATGCTTACAGCCTTCCAAATCATCGGATCCAAAAATAACCGCCGGGCGTTTTCTCACCCGTTCTTCCCCTTTCAGCATGGAAATGCTGGAATTGCCATATTGTTCTTGTTTCGTTTTTCCCATGGTAAAACCTGCCAAATCTCATAATATAACTATTTTATTATACTCATTTCTCCGGGAAAGTCAACCAAACAAAGGCTTCCTCCAATCTTTCCAGTGGTCATCCGGGAAATCGGGCTCTGTAGAAGCCTCTGTCTTTTCTTT
>DVFK01000072.1 GCA_018713285.1 Candidatus Faecousia excrementigallinarum | reverse complement strand
GTGTTGGGGGAGGGAACCTCGGGCAGGGACAGGTTGGTCACATCGTCCACGATGCCGATGGTGAACTCGTGCTTGGGCTCAGCCTTAGCCAGCTCCTCGTAAACGGCAAAGATGGAAGCGGGATGGGTGTCCTTGGAACCCAGACCGTAACGGCCGCCGATGACCTGAATGCCGGTACGGCCGGCCTTGGCCAGAGCCATAACCACGTCCATGTACAGGGGCTCGCCCTGGGAGCCGGGCTCCTTGGTGCGGTCCAGAACAGCGATCTTCTTGCAGGACTCGGGGATGGCGGCAATCAGCTTCTCGGGGCAGAAGGGCCGGAACAGACGGACCTTCACCAGACCAACCTTCTCGCCGTGGGCGTTCAGGTAGTCGATGACTTCCTCGATGACGTCGTTGACGGAGCCCATGGCTACGATCACACGGTCAGCATCGGGAGCGCCGTAGTAGTTGAACAGCTGATAGTTGGTGCCCAGCTTCTCGTTGACCTTGGCCATGTACTTCTCCACCACTGCGGGCAGGGCGTTGTAGTACTTGTTGCAGGCCTCACGATGCTGGAAGAAGATGTCGTCGTTCTCGTGGGAACCACGCATGGCGGGACGCTCGGGGTTCAGGGAGTGCTTCCGGAACTGGGCAACGGCCTCCATGTTGGTCATTTCCTTCAGGTCCTCGTAGTCCCAGATAGCGATCTTCTGGATCTCGTGGGAGGTACGGAAACCGTCGAAGAAGTTGATGAAGGGAACACGGCCTTCGATGGAAGCCAGGTGAGCAACAGCGCCCAGGTCCATAACTTCCTGAGGATTGGTTTCGCACAGCATGGCGAAGCCGGTCTGACGGCAGGAGTAAACATCGGAGTGGTCACCAAAGATGTTCAGAGCCTGAGCAGCCACAGTACGGGCGGACACGTGGAACACGCAGGGCAGCAGCTCGCCGGCGATCTTGTACATGTTGGGGATCATCAGCAGCAGACCCTGAGAAGCGGTGTAGGTGGTGGTCAGGGCACCGGCGGCCAGAGAGCCGTGAACGGTACCGGCAGCACCGGCCTCAGACTGCATCTCCACAACATTTACGGTGTTACCGAAAATGTTCTTCCGACCGGCAGCGGCCCACTGGTCCACATAGTCGGCCATGGGGCTGGAGGGGGTAATGGGGTAAATGCCAGCTACTTCCGTGAAAGCATAGCTGACATGGGCGGCAGCAGTATTGCCGTCCATGGTTTTAAATTTTCTTGCCAAAATATAATACCTCCTAAAGTACTCAAATTTTGTCGGGTATATAATACCACTTAATTCTTCGTTTGTAAAGGAAAAAAGCCGCTTATGGGGAAAAATCCCAGAGGGGTTGGGGAAAGGAGCGGCGGGACGGAGAAAGGGAAAATAATCTTTGTTTTTTCCGGGTAAATGTGATATGATAGGAGAAATAATGGGAAAGAAGGGAAGTGAAAGTCGTGATTTGCAGCATTTGCACCCTGGGCCTTCACGGCATCCATGGAAGCCCGGTGACGGCGGAATGCTATATCTCCAACGGCCTTCCCGGCTTTGACATTGTGGGTCTGCCGGATGCGGCGGTGAAGGAAGCCCGGGAGCGGGTGCGGGCAGCGGCCAAGAACAGCGGCATGCGCTTCCCCACAGGAAGAATCACCGTGAATCTGGCTCCGGCCAGCCTGAAAAAGGCCGGAACCCACTATGATTTGCCGATTCTCCTGGGCATCCTCTGCGCCAGCGGTGCCATCCGCCGTCCCCAGCCGGACAGCGCCTTTTTGGGAGAGGTAAGCCTGGACGGACAGGTGCGGCCGGTGAGCGGTGTCCTGCCCATGGTCATTGCCGCCAAGCGGGCGGGGATCCGGCGGGTGTACATCCCGGCGGAGAATGCCCCGGAGGCAACCCTGGCCCGGGGACCGGCGGTCTACCCGGTAAAGAACCTGACCCAGCTGGCCCAGGCCCTGAACGGGGAAGAGGAGATTCCCGAGGAGCCTATGTGGGTGCCCGGGGAGAGTGGCGGAGAGCCTCTGGACTTCAAGGATGTGCTGGGGCAGGAGAATGTGAAGCGGGCTATGGAAGTGGCGGCCGCCGGCAGCCACAACATCCTGCTTATTGGCCCGCCGGGCTCGGGCAAGAGTATGCTCAGCAAGCGCCTTCCCTCCATTTTGCCGGATATGACCTGGGAGGAAGCCCTGGAAACCACCCAGATTTATTCTGTTCTGGGGGTGCTGTCTGCAAAGCACCCCATGGTCCGGAACCGACCCTTCCGCAGTCCCCACCATACCATCTCCAATGCAGGTCTCATCGGCGGCGGCACCAATCCCCGGCCGGGAGAGATTTCCATGGCCCACAAGGGTGTCTTGTTCCTGGATGAGCTGCCGGAGTTTAAGAAGGACACTCTGGATCTCATGCGCCAGCCTTTGGAGGATGGGCAGGTGACCATATCCCGGGTCTCCGGGGCGGTGACGTATCCGGCGGAGTTTATGCTGGTGTGCGCCATGAATCCCTGCAAATGCGGCTGGTACGGGGACCCCTCCGGCAGGTGTACCTGCTCTCCCATGGCGGTGGAGAGCTACCGCAGCCGGATTTCCGGCCCCCTTATGGACCGGATTGACATGATTGTGGAGGTGCCTCCGGTGCAGTATGAACAGCTGCGGCAGCGGAAGGAGGCAGAGCCCTCCGCAGCAATCCAGCAGCGGGTGAATGCCGCCCGGAAGCGGCAGCTGGAGCGGTTCGGGGACAGTAGCGGGATGTGCAACGCCCGGATGGGCCCCAATGAGCTGCGGCGGTTCTGCCGGCTGGATGAGGCGTCCGACCAGCTGATGCATATGGCTTTTGATTCCATGGGCCTGACTGCCAGAAGCTACGACCGGATTCTCCGGGTAGCCAGAACCATTGCAGATTTGGAAGGTACGGAGGATATCCGGCCGGAGCACATCGCCGAGGCCATCCAGTACCGGAAAGTCAACCTATAATCTAATGTAAGTGAGGATAAGCTGTGAAAGAGATTCTTTTGCTGAAATTGGGAGAAATTGTACTCAAGGGTGCCAACAAGCGGCAGTTTGAGGATAAGCTGCGGCAGAATGTCCGCCGCCGGATGAAGCCCTACGGAAACTTTGATGTATACATCATGCAGTCTACGGTGTATGTGGAGCCGGAGGACGAGAATGCGGATGTGGATGGCGCCTGGGAAGCCTGCCATGCCATTTTCGGCGTGGTGAAGCTGTGCCGGTGCCGACCCTGTGAGAAGGATATGGAGTCCATCTACCAGGCGGTGGAAGCCTACCTGGGGGACGACCTGGAATGTGCCGAGTCCTTCAAGGTGGAGACCAAGCGCTCCGACAAAGCCTTCCCCCTCCAGTCCATCGCCGTCTCCCAGGAGATTGGCGGACGGCTGGCAGAGGCACATCCTGCCTGCCGGGTGGATGTGCATAATCCTGCCTACACCGTGTATGTGGAAATCCGGGACCTGGCTGCCTACGTCCATGGACCTGCGGAGCCGGGTGCCGGCGGTCTGCCCACCGGGGTGGGCGGCAGAGCCATGTGCCTGCTCTCCGGCGGCATCGACTCCCCGGTGGCGGCCTATATGATTGCCAAGCGGGGCGTGGAGGTGGAGTGCGTCCACTTCTTCTCCTATCCCTACACCTCCCAGCTGGCCAAGGACAAGGTGCTGGAGTTGGCCCGGCTGGTGACCAAGTATTGCGGCCGGATGACGGTAAATGTGGTGGGCTTTACCAAGATTCAGGAAGCCATCCGGGACAACTGCCCGGAGGAGTATTTCACCCTGATTATGCGCCGGTTTATGATGGAGATTTCCCGGCGGATTGCCAAGCAGGACGGCTGCGGGGCCCTGATTACCGGCGAGAATCTGGGCCAGGTGGCCAGCCAGACCATGCAGGCCATGGCAGTCACCGGGGCCGTGGTGGATATTCCCATTTTCATGCCCCTCATCGGCATGGACAAGGAGGAGATTGTCACCATCGCCCGGAAAATCGGCACCCTGGAAACCTCCATTTTGCCCTATGAGGACTGCTGCACCGTCTTTACCCCCAAGCACCCCAAGACCAAGCCCAACCTGGGCCAGGTGGAGCACGCTGAGCGGAAGCTTAATCGGGAGGCCCTGATTGCGGAAGCGCTGGAATCCGTGGAAAAGATTACGGTGAAGTACCATGATGACCCTTTGCTGTGAGGTGCTGGAAGCCCTGAAGGGAAAGACCCTGGTAACGGCGGAGAGCTGCACCGGTGGCGGCATCGGGGCGGCTCTGACGGCGGTGCCGGGAAGCTCCCAGGTGTATAAAGGCGGCGTCATCAGTTACACCAACTGGGTGAAAGCCCATGTGCTGGGAGTGCCGGAGGTGTTGCTTCAGGAAAAGGGCGCTGTGTCCCGGGAGGTGGCGGCAGCCATGGCCCAGGGGGTGCGGCAGCGCCTGGAGGCGGACGTGGCTGTGTCGGTGACGGGACTGGCAGGCCCCGGGGGAGACGATTTCGGAAACCCGGTGGGCACCGTGTTCATCGGCTATGCCCAGGCGGGGCTGGTGGAGACAAAAGAATTTCACTTTTCGGGAGACCGGGCACAAATCCGGGAAAAAACTTTGGAAGAAGCCCTGAAACTGGTGAAAAGCCATAACCAATGAAAATCATACTTTGTCCCCTTTTGCGGTACTGCCGCAAAAGGGGACATTTTTACCAAAAATCCTTACCATATTTTTACAGGAATCCTACATATAATTGTTTCCATTTTGTAAAAGATGATGTAAAATAAGGGCATAGGAGTGAACCCCATTCCGTACTATAAGAAGGAGGCTTAATCATGCGAAAGATCCTTGCGATGCTGCTGGCTCTGGTCCTTGTGGTGGGACTGATGGCCCCGGCAGCTGCAGCGGCTCCCAACACGGAAGACATCGTCATCCTTTACACCAACGATGTGCATACCTACATCGATGGGGATATGGGCTACGATGCCGTGGCGGCGCTGAAAGCAGAAATGAAGACCCAGTATGAAAATGTGCTGTTGGTGGATGCGGGCGACCACGCCCAGGGCACCGCCTACGGCTCCATGGACAAGGGGCAGTCCATCATCGGCCTGATGAACGCTGCAGGCTATGATGCGGCTACCCTGGGTAACCACGAGTTTGACTACGGCATGGAGGGCTGTATCAACCTTCGTTCCTGGGCAAACTTCCCCTACCTCTCCTGCAACTTCTACCACGAATCCGCAGGTGTGAGAGGGGAGAATGTGCTGGACAGCTACAAGATTTTTGACTTTGGTACCGAGAAGGTAGCCATCGTGGGTGTCACCACCCCCGAGTCCTTCACCAAGTCCACCCCGGCTTACTTCCAGGATGAAAACGGCAACTACATCTACGGCATTGCCGGCGGCAACGATGGTGCAGCCCTCTACGCCGATGTGCAGAAGGCCATCGACGCAGCCAAGGCCGAGGGCGCTACCAAGGTCATTGCCCTGGGCCACCTGGGTGTGGACGTTTCTTCCAGCCCCTGGACCAGTGCTGAGGTCATTGCCAATGTGTCCGGGCTGGACGCTTTCATCGACGGACACAGCCACAGCACCGTTGCCAACCAGGTGGTAAATGACAAGGACGGCAATCCTGTCACCCTGACCCAGACCGGTCAGTACCTGAACGCCATCGGCAAGATGGTGATTTCTGCCGACGGCGCCATCACCACCGAGCTGGTCACCGGCTACACCGGCTCCGATGCAGCCGTGAAGGCTCAGCAGGATGCCTGGATCTCCCAGGTGGATACCCAGCTGGGTGAGAAGATTGGCACCGCCGGGGTAACCCTGGACAACTATGATGCCGAGGGCAACCGTCTGGTCCGCTCCCAGGAGACCAACACCGGCGATTTTTCTGCCGACGCCCTCTACTACCTCTTTGACGATATGGGCCTGGATGTGGATGTGGCCGTTATGAATGGCGGCGGCGTCCGGAACAAGGCCATCACCGGCGACCTTACCTACAAGACCTGTAAGGAAATTCATGCCTTCGGCAATGTGGCTTGCCTCCAGACCATCACCGGCCAGCAGCTGCTGGATGCCCTGGAATGGGGTGCCCGGGATGTGGGCAACGCCGAGTGCGGCGGCTTCCTCCAGGTTTCCGGTATTACTTACGAGATCAACACCGCCATCCCCAGCACCGTTCAGCAGGACGACAAGGGCGTATGGACCGGTGCCCCCACCGGAGAATACCGGGTTCACAATGTGAAGGTCTACAATAAGGAGACCGGCAGCTGGGATGCCCTGGACCTGAAGGCTACCTACAACCTGGCTGGCTACAACTACACCCTCCGGGACCTGGGCGACGGCTTTGCCATGTTCGCCGGTGCCGTGAATGTGCTGGACTATGTGATGGAGGATTACATGGTCCTGGCCAACTATATCTCTGCCTTCCCTGGCAGCGTGGTAGAGGCCACCAACTCTCCTCTGGCTTCCAAGTATGAGAACTTCCCTGTGGATTACGGCACGGTCAACGGCTCCGGACGGATTACCATTCAGGCCGTTGAGAAGTCCAACGACATTGTGATTCTCTACACCAACGATGTGCACACCTACATCGATGGGGATATGGGCTATGACACCGTAGCTGCTTTGAAGGCCGCCATGGAGCAGCAGTATAAGCATGTGCTGCTGGTGGATGCGGGCGACCACGCCCAGGGCACCGCTTACGGTTCTCTGGACAAGGGCAAGACCATCATCGACCTGATGAACGCCGCAGGCTACGATGCCGCTACCCTGGGCAACCACGAGTTTGACTACGGCATGGAAGGCTGTCAGAACCTCCAGAGCTGGGCAAGCTTCCCCTACCTCTCCTGCAACTTCTACCACGAGGCGGACGGCAAGCGTGGGGAGAATGTGCTGGACAGCTACAAGATTTTTGAGATGGGTGAGGAGAAGGTAGCCATTATCGGTGTCACCACCCCCGAGTCCTTCACCAAGTCCACTCCGGCTTACTTCCAGGATGAAAACGGCAACTACATCTACGGCATTGCCGGCGGCACCGATGGTGCAGAACTGTACGCCGATGTGCAGAAGGCCATCGACGCAGCCAAGGCAGCAGGGGCTACCAAGGTCATCGCCCTGGGTCACCTGGGCCTGGATGCTTCCTCCAGCCCCTGGACCAGTGCTGAGGTCATTGCCCATGTGACGGGACTGGATGCCTTTATCGACGGGCACAGCCACAGCACCGTGGAATCCCGGATGGTCAAGGACAAGTCCGGCAAGGAAGTGGTGCTGACCCAGACCGGTGAGTACTTAAGCGCCATCGGCGGCATGGTCATCAGCGCCGAAAATGGTGCCATTTCCACCCAGCTGATTACGGAGTACGACGGCTCCGATGCAGCGGTCAAGGCCATTCAGGACAACTGGATTGCCCAGGTGGATGAGAAGCTGGGCGTGAAGATTGGCTCCACCGCCCTGACCTTCGACAATTACGACAAGGACGGCAACCGTCTGGTTCGTTCTCAGGAGACCAACACCGGCGACTTTGCCGCCGATGCCCTCTACTACCTGTTTGACGACATGGGACTGGATGTGGACGTGGCCATTATGAACGGCGGCGGCATCCGGAACCAGGCCATCACCGGGGACATCAGCTACAAGACCTGTAAGGAAATCCACACCTTCGGCAATGTGGCCTGCCTGCAAACCGTTACCGGTCAGCAGCTTCTGGACGCTCTGGAATGGGGCGCCCGGGATGTGGGCAATGCTGAGTGCGGCGGGTTCCTCCAGGTATCCGGCATCACCTACAAGATCAACACCACCGTGGAGGACACCACCCAGAAGGATGAGAAGGGTGTGTGGATTGGCGGCCCCACCGGCACCTATCGTGTCCACGATGTGAAGGTTTACAACAAGGAAACCGGTAACTGGGACGATTTGGACCTGAAGGCCAAGTACAATCTGGCTGGCTACAACTACACCCTCCGGGATCTGGGGGACGGCTTCGCCATGTTTGACGGCGCCGTGAATGTGCTGGACTATGTGATGGAAGATTACATGGTGCTGGCCAACTATGTATCCGCCTTTGAGAACGGCGTGGTGGAGGCAAGCAACTCTCCGCTGGCAGCCAAGTACAAGAACTTCACGGTGGATTACAGCACCGTAAACGGCTCCGGCCGTATCCAGATGGTGGAGGATATTGTGATTCCGCCCACCGGTGAAGGCGACATCTTCTTCGTGTTCGTGGGTCTGACTCTGGCCGCGATTGTGGGCATGGGCATCACCCTGAACGCCAGAAAGAAAATCGGATAATTCCCTGTAAAAAAAGCTCCCTTTCCGTCAAGAAAGGGAGTTTTTTTCTTTGTGCCGCTTTTCCAAGGTCCGTACACACAGAATGCTTCCGGGAATCAGAAACAGATCTGCCATAACCCAGGCAACCGGGGAGGCGTAGCAGGCGGCATCGTATCCGAAGATGGGGACAAATCCCATGGCGACGATGGCACGGCCTACCAGCTCCATGAGACCTGCGGACATGGCCAATACGCTGAAGCCCATACCCTGAATGGAGAAGCGCAGTCCCAGAATCAGGGAGAGGGGGAAGAAGAAGGCGGTGAGAATCAGAATGTACCGGTCCACCAGTTCAATCAGCTGCTGCAGGTTCGGCTCCTGGGGATTGAGGAACAGCATAGCACCCTGCCGGGAGAAGAAGTACATCAGCACATAGGCAAAGACAGAATAGACAAGGCCCAGCAGGGAGCTGTCCAGCAGTCCCCGGCGAAGCCGTCCGAATTCCGCCGCTCCGGCATTCTGACCGCTGTAAATGGCCATGGTGCTGCCCAGGGAGTCCATGGGGGCACACAGCAGCTGAAACAGCTTGCCTCCGGCGGTAACGGCGGCCACGTAGGTACTGCCCAGGGTGTTGATGGCGGTTTGGAGAATGATGGAGCCGATGGCGGTGATGGAGTACTGCAAACCCATGGGAATGCCGATGTAGCACAGGCGGATGCAGTGGTGACCGGAGATTTTTCGCTCATCCCGGGTAGTTTTCAGTATGGGGAATCGCTTTATCATAAAGAAAAGACAGGCAATTCCCGCAATCAGCTGGGAGGCGATGGTGGCGATGGCAGCACCGGCAACCCCTGCCTGGAACCAGAGAATCAGGGCGATGTCCAGGAAAATATTGAGAAATGCGGAGAGGGCCAGGAAATACACTGGGGTTTTGCTGTCTCCCAGAGCCCGGATAATGCTGGAAAGATAGTTATACAAAATGCTTCCGGGAATGCCCAGGAAGATGATGAAGATGTACCGGTAGGCGTCTACAAAAATATCCTCCGGCGTCTGGGTCAGCCGCAGAAAGTCCTCACAGAAAACGGCGGTGACAACGGTAATCACCAGGGTGAAAATGGCGGAAAGATACACACCGTTCATCACATACCGGCGCATGGAGGAGTTGTCCTTTGCGCCGATTTTCTGGGCCACAGGAATGGAAAATCCGCTGCAAATGCCCATGCAGAAACCCAGCACCAGGAAGTTGATGGCACCGGTGGACCCCACGGCTGCCAGCGCATTGGCACCCAGGAGCTGCCCCACGATGATGGTGTCTACCAGGTTATAAAATTGTTGGAAAAGCATGCCGAGAAGAATGGGGAAGGAGAAGCGAAGAATCAGCTTCATGGGAGAGCCGGAAGTGAGCGTATTTTCCATGACTACCACCTCAAAAAATGAAATTGTGGGGTTCTCGATTTCAAGATTATATAGTCGGCGGAGCCATTTGTAAATGATTTTTTCTATGTCAAAAAGTGGAATTTTATGGGTAAAAAAACTAACGAAACTGTGAATATTGATTACAGCCTCCGGGGGAAAGCAGCAGTTGCATTTTTTTCGGGAATCCGTATAATAAAAGCTGAAAAACAACAGGAGAAATGGGGCAAGAGCATGGAGAAGAATTGGCTGAAAAAGATCTGCCTGACCATGGGAGAATTGGATACGGACCGGACGGACGATGTGTCCCGGTGCCTGGAGGCGCTGGAAGCGGAGGGGATTTCTGCCCGGTTTCCCACAGAGCTGGTGGCGGCCTCCTATGAAACCCTGAGGCTTCCCCAATATACCGTGACTTTGCAGAAGGTTCCGGATGGATACCGGGTGACCCGGGCAGAGCCGGGGGACAGAAGCCGGGCCTGCTACGGAGCGGCGGTGGATCTGGGCAGCACCACGGTGGTCATGCGCATCCTGGACTTTTCCTCCGGCAGCATTTTGGGGGAGGACACGGTGCGAAACGGCCAGCGTGCCTACGGCGATGAGATTTTGAGCCGGATTTTCTACACCAAGGACAACCCGGAGCACCGGCAGGAGCTGCGCCAGGTGACGGTGGACACCCTCAATACCCTCCTGGAAGGGCTGTGTGCAGAGGTAGGGGTGACGCCGGAGGAAATCTGCGGCATGGTCATCAGCGGCAATACCTGCATGATTCACTTCCTTTTGGGGCTGGATACCTTCTGCCTGTTCCACACCCCCTTCCGCCCGGTGATTACCCGGCCCGGGGTGGTGGCGGGAAAAGCCCTGGGGCTTCTGGTGGACGGCCCGGTGTACTGCTTCCCCTCCACCGCTAATTATTTAGGAGGCGACATTATCTCGGGCCTTCTCTCCACGGAACTGACCCACCGGGAGGAAACGGCTTTGTTTCTGGACATCGGCACCAATGGGGAGATGGTGCTGGGGAACCGGGACTACCTGATTGGAGGCGCCGGGGCCGCAGGCCCCGCCCTGGAGGGGGGCATCAGCAAAAGCGGAATGCGGGCAAGAGCCGGGGCGGTGGATACGGTCACCATCCGGGAAGGGGAGCTGACCTTTACCACCATTGAAAATGCCCCGGCCCGGGGCATCTGCGGTTCCGGCATTGTGGATTTGCTGGCCCAGATGCTTCTGGCTGGATGGATGGACCGGCGGGGCAACCTCCATATAGAAAAGTCCCCCAGAATCCGCCTTTTCGGGGAGGAACTGGGAGTGGCCTACGCCGAGAGCTGGGAGAGCGAAACCGGGGAGCCCCTGGTCTTTACCCAGGAGGACATCCGCCAGTTTACGGAGACCAAGGCGGCAGCCCATACCATGGTGGCGGTGCTGCTGAACACCGCCGGGCTGTCTTTGGAGGAAGTGGACAGAATCTACCTGGCCGGGGCCTTTGGACGGCACCTGAATCTGGAATCCGCCATCACCATCGGTATGTACCCGGACGCCCCCCGGGAGAAGTTCGTGAATGTGGGCAACAGCTCTCTGGAAGGGGCTTGCCAGCTCCTGACCGGGCAGATTTCCCCGGAGGAGGCGGACAGAATTGCCCGGGAGATTTACTACCTGGAATTTGCCATGCAGGAGACCTTCGTGGAGGAAATGCGTGCCGCCAGCTTCTATCCCCATACCAATCTGCAAATGTACCCTACCGTTGCCAATCGGCTTCCATAAAAAATATCCCGGAAGGTAAAGCCTTCCGGGATAAATTTATGTAGGGGAATCAGAAGCGGGCGTGCTGCTCCACATCCACCACAAACAGCACCACGCCGCCGCACTGGACAGGCACCGGGGTGGGAGGGGCAGACATGGCGGAGAAGCCGGAGCCGAAAGAGGTGGGCTGGTAGATGGTCTCCGTCCGCTTGCCGAACTGCTTGAGAATCTCCAGGGCACCTTCCAGCTGCTGGTGATGGACGCCAATCATCAAAGTGACGCTCTTCTTTCGCAGGAATCCGCCGGTGGAATTCAGGACGGTGGCATAGTAGCCTTCCTGATTCAGCTTTGCAATGACGTCGTAGTAATCGTCGCCCTGCACAATGGCAATAATCAGCTTATCACAATTTTGTTGGCTCATAAATAACGCTCCTTTACACGAAAAATGCTTTATACATTAAAAAGGAAGTTGACGATGTCTCCGTCCTTCATAACATATTCCTTGCCTTCGCTGCGTACCAGACCCTTGGCCTTGGCAGCGGCCATAGTGCCGCACTCCTTCATATCCTGGAAGGCAATCACCTCTGCCCGGATGAAGCCCCGCTCAAAGTCGGTGTGAATCTTACCGGCGGCCTGGGGTGCCTTGGTGCCGTTCTTGATGGTCCAGGCCCGGCACTCGTCGGAACCGGCGGTGAGGAAGGAGATAAGACCCAGCAATGCGTAGCTGCTGCGAATCAGCTTGTCCAGGCCGGACTCAGTGACACCCAGCTCCTCCATGAACATGGCCTTTTCCTCCGGATCGTCCAGCTCCGCAATGTCCGCCTCCAGCTTGGCACAGATGGGAATTACCTGGCTGCCTTCCTCATCTGCCAGGGCCTTGACCTTCTGATAGTAGGGATTGCTGTCCGGGTCGTTTACCTGGTTTTCCGACATATTGGCAACATAAATGGTCTTTTTCAGGGTGAGCAAATCCGAGGTGGCGATAAGGGCCATATCCTCCTCGCCGCAGTCATAGGTGCGGGCCAGCTTTCCTGCGTTCAAGTGCTCCAGAAGCCCGGTAAATACCTGCACCTCCCGGAGGAACTTCTTGTCCCCGCCCTTGGCAGCCTTCTGGGCCTTGTCAATCCGCCGCTCCACCATCTCAATGTCTGCCATCACCAGCTCCAGATTGATGATGTCAATGTCCCGGAGAGGATCGGTGCTGCCCTCCACATGGGTCACGTTGGAGTCGTCAAAGCAGCGCACCACATGGACAATGGCATCGGTGGTGCGGATGTTGGAAAGAAACTTGTTGCCCAGCCCCTCGCCCTTGGAAGCACCCTTCACAAGACCTGCAATGTCCACAAACTCAATGACAGCCGGGGTGGTCTTTTTGGGCTTGTAAAAATCAGACAGCCAGCTAAGCCGCTCATCCGGCACAGACGCCACACCCACATTGGGGTCAATGGTGCAGAAAGCATAGTTGTCCGCCGGAACCCCGGCATTGGTAATGGCGTTGAACAGAGTGGACTTACCCACATTGGGCAGTCCCACGATACCTAATTTCATATTTTTGAAAACTCCTTTATTTCCAATGGTTTTCGGGCTTAGGGGGGTGTCCTCCGCACCAATTCCGCACCAATTTTTCAGCAGCGCACCATTTTTGAATCGATAATGTGGGTGCTTTGCTCGAACTGTTTGATGGCATTGGTCAGAGAATCGTCCGTGACGTGGACATAACGGTCCATGGTTGTTTTGATGCTGGAATGACCGAGCAGCTTTTGAAGGACTTTCGGCAACACTCCGCTTTCAATTGCACGGGTTGCATAGGTGTGTCTCAGAGCGTGCATACAAAATCGCTTGATCTTAGCCTCGTCACAGAGTTTGTACAGATGCGTGTCATAGGAACTGTTTTTTGCAGGTTCTCCGGTGCGGTAATTGATAAACACCAAATCTCTCATGCAGAGATACTGGGTTTCTCCTGTCCGGCGATCCACATATTCCAGAATCTGAGAAAGCAGTTCTGATTCTTTGCGGGTGTGACGTTCTTCGTAGCACGATTTTAATATATTGTATGCACGGGTTGTCAGCGGAATGGTGCGATAGCTGCTGTTGGTCTTGGGAGGACCTGCACGCCAGATCCCTTCACCATGGCGGTATTCCAGCGTCTTGCTGACGGTCAGGGTCCGCTTTTTCCAGTCAATAGAATCCCAGGTCAACCCGATCATTTCCGAAGTCCGCAGTCCGGTCTCCAACAGCAGCACATACTGCCTGTAATTGTGAGAGCGCTTTGCGGTTTCCAGAAAAGCTGCCTGTTCTTCTACAGTCAGGAACTTAATGTCATCCACGGCACGGACCGGCTTTGAAAAACGAACCCCGTCCATGGGATGTTTGATGAGCATATCGTTCATGACTGCTGCACGGAACATGGTCCCCATCGCAATATACGCCTGGCGGATGGTGGAGCCTGCATAGGTTGCTTCCATCTTGTTCAGGACGATTTTGCAATGCATCGGTTTGACATCACACAAGCGCATACTCCCGATAACCGGCTGGATGTTCATTCGATACCGTTCCCGGTAATTTCTCTTGGTATTGGGTGCCAGGTCTGCAATCAGATGGGTGATCCAGAACTCAAACCAGGAATCCACCGTCATTTCGGTGGAAGGGCTGTGAACATTGTGCTTGTCTTCGTATTGTGCAT
>DVFK01000071.1 GCA_018713285.1 Candidatus Faecousia excrementigallinarum | reverse complement strand
CGCCAGGATGCTGAGGAGTCTGTCAATGATACTTACCTGGCAGTCTGGAATACAATCCCGCCCAAGAAGCCGGAGCCTCTGGCCGGTTATGTGTACGCCACCGGACGAAATATTTCCCTGGACCGGCTCAAATACAATACCGCCGGGAAGCGGTACGGCAAATATGATTTGTCCATGGACGAGCTGGAAAATTGTATCCCCGGCCCTGCCCTGGAGGAAACGGTGGAAGCCAGAGAGCTGGGGGAAGCCATCAACCGCTTTCTGGCAACCTTGAACGAGGATAACCGGGCCCTGTTTCTTCGCAGATACTGGTTCGGGGATTCGGTGCGGGAGATAGCGGGTGATTTTGACCTGCGGGAAAACACCGTCTGTGTCCGCCTGGGCAGAATCCGGATGCGGCTGCGGGAGCACCTGATAAAGGAGGGGTATGCAGATGAATGAGAAACTTGTAAAAGCTCTGAGCTTTGTGGATGAGAAGTATGTCGCCGCTGCGGCAAAGCGGAAAAAAAGCAAGCACTATTGGCTGGTGGCGGTGGCGGCGGTGCTGGCTTTGGTGCTGGTGCTGAATACGCCACGGATTCCCCTTGTCATTATGGCGGACGCAGTGAGCATCGCTTCCGACTCCCGGAAACCGGAGCGTCCCCGGTCCGGTTCCGATTCCTTCTGGCAGTGGTATGAGGATTCCCAGAGGCGGGATGCCCTGGTGCAGGCTTTCCTGGCACCGATGGCTTCCTTCTCTGCGGACTGCGGCAAGGAAATTCTCTCCGGCGTGGATACCACAAACCGGGTGTGGTCACCCATCAATGCCTATATTGCCCTGGCCATTACCGCAGAGCTCACCGGGGGAGAAACCCGGCAGCAGGTTCTGGAGCTGCTGGGGGTAGAGAATGTGGAGGAGCTGCGGACAAGAATCAGTACCATCTGGGAACAGGTATACCAGGACAAGGGTAAGGAAATCAGCGTCCTTGCCAACTCCCTTTGGCTGGATAAGGACATCGTCTACCAGCAAGAGGCCATGGATACCCTGGCCTACCACTACTACACCTCGGTGTATCAAGGGGACCTGGGCTCGGACAGGACGAACAAAGACATGACCAACTGGCTGCGGAATCAGACCGGCGGCCTGTTCAGCAACCGCACCGGTAAGGTGAACATTACCCCCAACGCCATGCTGGCTCTGGTGTCCACGGTGTATTTCCAGTCCCAGTGGAGCGAAAAGTTCAGCAAGGGCAGCAATACCCAGCAGCCCTTCCATACCGTGGAGGGGGATGTGACCTGTACCTTCCTGAACAAGGATGAGGCTTCCATGAACTACTACTGGGGAGAGACCTTCGGAGCAGTGGAGCTGTCTCTGGAAAACGGGTCTTCCATGTGGCTGATTTTGCCGGATGAGGACAAAACCGTGGATGATGTGCTGAGCAGCCGGGATTATATGGCCATGATTACCGGCAGTGATGCCTTCCCGGAGGAAAACCACAAGTGGATGAAGGTAAACCTGTCGGTTCCCAAGTTCGACATTTCTGCCAGCGTGGATCTGGAGCCGACCCTGAAAAAAATGGGCCTGACGGGCATATTTGAACCTCTGGGAAATGACTTTTCTGCCTCCGTTGACAGTGAGATCCCGGTATACCTGGACAGCATCAACCAGGATACCAGAGTGACCATGGACGAGGACGGGGTGGTTGCCGCCAGCTATATGGTGTTGGAATTCGGTGCCGGTGCCATGGCGCCGCCGGATGAAATCATCGACTTCGTCCTGGACAGACCATTTGTGTTTGCCATCACCACCCAATCTGTCCCCATGTTTGTGGGAACCGTAAATAACCCTTAATGCCCAATGCGCTGAGATAAGGGGAGAGAACACCTGTAGACAGAACACGCCTGTTTTCAGTTTCCGGAACTCTGGCGGATCGTGATTCCTTTTGGTATATAAATCACCCCATCTGTTGGACGGTATTTAGGCCGTCCAACAGATGGGGCATATTTGTAAAATTCAGAACCGGGGGAAGCGCTGCACCAACCGCAAAAGACCGTTGGCTGGTTGGGGAGAGGTTTTCTCCTCAGGAGAACATAAGGGTCACAATTTCGTAGGGACGTACCGGGAACCCCCAGTCCTTGCCGTCCTTCCCGGGGAGGGTTTCCAGAGGGGCTTCCAGGACGGTGCATTTGGTGCAGCCCTTTCTGGGAGTGCGCCAGCGCACCCAGCCTGTGCCGGACTGCCCCTGCCATTCATAGCACCGCAGGACAATGCCGTCCCCTTCCTCCGCCTTTTTCAGACAGGTGACAATCAGGTTTTCGCTGACCTCCAGAAGCCCCTCCTCGGGAATGCCGCTGCCCCGGGTGGGGATGCAGGGGCTGTTCAGCTCCTGGGCAAGAAGAGCCACCCGGCCGGTGATTCGGTCGCCTGCGTGGGGCAGGAGGGCGTAGGTAAATTCCTGCACCCCCAGGTCCTGCTCCGGGTCGGGAAATTCCGAGGTTTTGGCCAGGGTCAGGGTCATCTCCTGCCCCTTGACGCTGAAGCCGTACTTGCTGTCGCTGAGAATGGCGATGCCGTGGCTCTCCTGGGAATAATCTACCCACTGGTGGGCGCAGACCTCAAACTGGGCCTGCTCCCGGGAGGTAGCCATCCCAGTGGAGCGGGCAATGACACCCATGGACAGGTCGTAGTAAGCCTCCGGGGCCTTCACATTCACCTGGAATACCGCCTGCACCAGATGCTGCCGCTGGTGCATATCCAGCCGGGTTTTGATTTCGATTTGGGGCTGGGAGTCAAAGATGGAAATGTGCTGAGTAATCTGGGAATCTCCAAAGCGGCGGGTGATTTCCAGGGTTTTCACCAAAGGACCATCCTCCGTCAGAACCATCCGGGTGAGTGTATCCACCACCTGCTGACCCAGCTTATATTCCGGCTCTATCTCCCAGGATTCAAAGTACCCCGGGCGGCACAGACAGGACACAATCCGGTTGCCTACCCCCCGAAGGTACTCCCGGCCGCTGGACTTTTCCACCAGGGAGGTCATCTCTCCCTGGGCGTTGAAGCGGATGACATAGCGGCTGTTTTCCAGACAGTCACAGGGGCGGGGAGCCGTGGGCTGTTTCACAGGCGCAGCCTGCCAGGACAAGGTTACAGCACCCATGGCAGGGGTGGCAGGCACATTCAGGGCAACGCCGTCCGCCAGAGTCTGGACTTCCAGCTTTTTCCCCAGAAGGAAGAAGTCTTTCCCATCCACTCCCGGGAAAGGCGCACTACCCCTTGCCGGGGATGACCCAGGGTGTTCCAAAGGGTCAGGTGCTCCGTGGGGGAGAGAATCTGGGAGAGATTCCGGGCAATGTACCCACTGAGCTGGCTTTCTATCTGCTGATAGTTTTCCAGGGCATCTTCCACGGCGGAGCGCACCAGAGAGCCTGCCAGAATGTCGTGGAACTGGTGGAAAAGAACGGCCTTCCCCGGAGCCTGAAAGTCCGGGTAGTGGGCCCAGGTGCCTTCTGCCTCCGCCGCCATGACGGCGGTAATCTCTCCCTCCCGCCATAGACGTTCCGAACGGCGGTTGCCCTGCTTGATGAGCCCCTGGGAGGTATACACCCCCCGATGGGCTTCCAGGTACAGCTCTCCTGCCCAGGTGGGCCAGATATCCTGACCCCGGCACAGAAGGGCCATGGCATCCTCCAGATTGGTGTGCTTCACCTGGGAAATCCCCGGCAGCTGCCGGATGGTTTCCAGCTCCAGAAGCATCCCCTCGCTGACACCGCCCCCGCCGTCTCCGGCGCCGTACTGGTAGATGTGTTCCTCGTAGCCCTGTTCCCGGAAGTCTCCGCTTCCCTGGCGGAGCCGGGGGATGTCAAAGTTTCCTCCATAGGTGCCCACCAGCAGATGGGAAGGAATCCGGCTTCCGTCAATGCCCTGCCACAGAAAACGGCTGTAGGGGAAGGGGTTGGTGTCGTTCATGGTGAGCTTGGAGGTGACAAAGGCGTGGTAGCCTGCCTGGGTGAGAATCTGGGGGAGAATCCCGGAAAAACCAAAGGTGTCTGGCAGATAGCACACCCGGCTTTGGGTTTGGAGAGTATCCCGGCAGTAGGCCTTTCCGTAGAGAATGTGGCGGATGATGGATTCGCCGCTGGCCATGTTGGCGTCAAACTCGCAGTACAAATCCCCCACAGGCTGAATGTTCCCGGCGGCAATCTGCTTCTGCACCCGCCGGAAAAGCTCAGGGTAGGTCTTTTGGAGGGTTTCCAGAATCACCGTCTGGGACTGGATGTAGGAGAAGCTGTGCCCCGCCTCCAGAAGGGAGCAGGTGTTGGAGAGGGTGCGCTCGATTTTTCGCACCGTGTCCGCCCAGCCCCATTTGAAGGCCAGGTCCAGGTGGGAGTGGGCCATGGCCAGGCTGGTGCCGTAAAGTTCCGGCATATGCAGTTCTTCCAGCCCCCGGCGCAGGGCCAGCAGGGAGTCCCGGGCATTGCACGCCCCATGGACGTCCACCCGGTACAGCTCCCGTTTCAGGAGAGCCTCCAGCTGCCGGTTGGTTTCCTCCGGCAAATCCCCGGAGGCAATGAGGCCGAGAAGCACCCTTCCCAGCATACAATATGCTTCCAGTACCCGGTCATGGGTGCAGAGCACCGCCCGTTCCAGAATCTGGGCCGGATACCGGTGGCCGAAGGCCCGGCGGCTCCGGACCAGATTGTGGATGTGCCGGGTGGCGGAGATTTCCAGGTGGAGAACCTCCCCAGCCCGGGCCTTCCGGGCCACGCACACATAGGGGTGCTCCGGGTCGATGCTTCCCATGGGGATTCCGTCCACATAGACCTCCAGCTCGCCTCCCATGTCCAGCTCCAGATATACGTCCTCTCCCTCCCACTGGGAAAGCACCGGCTCCGCCAGGGTAATCCGGTAGGTGTCCGTCTCGTTCCAGAGCTGTCCTGTTTCCAGAACCCCGTCCTCCAGGAGCTCATAGGTGTTTACACCG
Source organism: Candidatus Faecousia excrementigallinarum (assembly GCA_018713285.1). Lineage (GTDB taxonomy): Bacteria > Bacillota > Clostridia > Oscillospirales > Oscillospiraceae > Faecousia > Faecousia excrementigallinarum. The sequence continues at coordinate 2,656 of DVFK01000071.1, read as the reverse complement.
GTCTGGCGGTATCTTTGGAAGGGGAGGGGGGTCAGATCCCGGAGGTGGCGGGGGATGTTTGCCTCCAGCTCCCCGATGGTGTGAAGAATCCGCCACCGGGGGTCCATGATGTCAAAATGCAGCATATTGGCTCCTTTTAGGGGTTTTTCTCCAGCTGACGCTGAAGCCAGGTGTGGGACAGGTCAATCCAGTTCTGGCAGGCGGGCTCCAGACCATAGCCGTCCGCCCCTTCGGCGGTTTCGTCGGCGGTGGACAGGCCGTGGACGCCCTGCTCATACAGGTGCAGCTCCATACTCACCCGGTTTTTCCGCAAAGCTTCTGCCAGCAGCAGGGCATTCTCCACCGGCACCACGGTGTCGGTGACGGTGTGCCACAAAAACACCGGCGGGGTGTGGGGGGTGACCTGGGTTTCCAGACTCACCTCCCGGCGCAGCTCCGGGGAAGCCTCGGGGGGCAGAAGATTCTGGAAGGACTCTTGGTTGGCAAACTCCCCGGCGGTGATAACCGGGTAACATAAAATCAGCCCGGTGGGGCGAATCTCCTCAGGAGAGGTTCCGGCGGCCTGGGAAAGCCAGTCTTTGTGCCAGTGCACCCCCAGGGAGGCGGCCAGGTGTCCTCCGGCAGAGCAGCCCAGGAGGAAAATCTGTCGGGGATTGACCTGCCAGACCTGTGCGTTCCCACGAATCCGGGCCACCGCCTGGGCCAGCTGGGTGAGGGCGGTGGGGTAAACCGCCGGGGCCACGCTGTAGCGCAGCACCGCCGCATGGTACCCCATAGCCAGATACCGCATAGCCAGGGGCTCTGCCTCCCGGTCGGAGGTGTAGCCGTAGCCGCCGCCGGGACAAATGAGAATCAGGGGCCGGACAGACCGGCGCAGCTCCGGGCTGCTGTCCAGCAGGTACAGCCACAGCTTTCCTTCTCCAATGTTTTCCTGAATCAGCTTCATGGGGTGCTTCTCCTTTCAGAAGTTCTTGAAGACACAGGCCTGCCAGGGGAGCAGGGTATCCTTCTCCACCGGGGCGTTGGTCAGCACCAGCTCCCAGTTCTCCTGGGGCAGTCCTTCCAGCTTCCGGGTGCTGCCGGAGAGGTTGCAGGCTACCAGCAGCTTCTGCCCCTCGTATTCCCGCTGATATACGAACAGCTCCGGGTCCTGGGGCAGCAGCAAGGTGTAGTGACCGTTCATCAGCAGGTCGCTCAAGGGGGAGTTGCGCCGCAGGGAAATGAGGGTCTTATAATAATGGAATACGGAATCCGGCCGGGCCATCTGCTCCCGGGCGTTGATTTCCTTGTAGTTGGGGTTTACCATAATCCAGGGAGTGCCGGTGGTGAAGCCGGCATTGGGGGAGTCATCCCACTGCATGGGGGTGCGGGCGTTGTCCCGGCTCTTGAAGGCCATGTAGGTGAGCATCTCCTCCGGAGGGAGGATGCCGCTGTCCACCATATCATGGTAGCCCCGGATGGAATCAATGTCCCGGTAGTCGGAAAGGGAGGCAAAGGGGGCGTTGGTCATGCCCAGTTCCTCACCCTGATACACATAGGGGGTTCCCTGCATCATATGGACACAGGTGGCAATGCACTTGGCAGAGCGCTCCCGGTACTTTGGGGAGTCGTCACCCAGCCGGGAGACGATGCGGGGCTGGTCGTGGTTGCAGAAGTAGAGGCTGTTCCAGGCCTTGCCGTCCAGCTCCGTCTGCCACCGGGAGAGAATTTCTTTCAGCTTCACCAAATCCATCCGGTCCAGGCACCATTTCCCCACCAGACCGCCCCGGGTATCCAGGTCGTTGTGCTCAAACTGGAACACCATGTTCAGCTCCGTGCCCTGGGCGTTGGCGTACTTCTTGGCCTCCTCCACCGTTACGGCGGCGGTTTCCCCTACGGTCATCAGGTCGTAGCGGCTGAGTACCTTCCGGTTCATCTCCTGGAGGTATTCATGGACGTGGGGGCCGTGGCAGGTGCCGGGGAGGCAGGAGCCGTACTTTGCCCCCTGGGGGTCGGTGTCCGGCAGACCGGGCTTCTTGGAAATCATGGAAATCACGTCCATCCGGAAGCCGTCGATGCCCTTTTCACACCACCAGGTCATCAGGTCAAATACCTCCTGCCGCACCTGGGGATTCTCCCAGTTCAGGTCCGGCTGCTTTTTGCTGAAGCAGTGAAGGTAATACATCTCTGTCTGTGGGTCATATTCCCAGGCGGAGCCGGAGAAGCAGTTGCCCCAGTTGTTGGGCTCCTTTCCGTCCCGGGGCTCCCGCCAGATGTAGTAGTCCCGCTTGGGATTGTCCCGGCTGCTCCGGCTTTCCACGAACCAGGGGTGTTCATCGGAGGTGTGGTTCACCACCAGATCCATTACAATTTTCAGACCCCGGCGGTGGGCTTCCGCCAGCAGCTGGTCAAAGTCCTCTATGGTGCCGAATTCCTTCATAATCGCCCGGTAGTCGCTGATGTCGTACCCGTTGTCATCGTTGGGGGATTGATAGATGGGGGACAGCCAAATGACATCCGCCCCCAGCTCCTTGACATAGTCCAGTTTGCTGGTAATGCCTTTCAGGTCGCCGATGCCGTCTCCGTTGGAATCCCGGAAGCTCCGTGGGTATATCTGATAGACGACGCTCTTTTTCCACCATGCCTGGCTCATTTGCAACATCCTTTCGTTTACACT
>DVFK01000070.1 GCA_018713285.1 Candidatus Faecousia excrementigallinarum | reverse complement strand
TGACTTGCCCTATGTTAAGTGCTACAATACACCTGTATCGATAATCAAGTATCGATATGGCGCCGGGTGTTGCGGACGATGAAGCACGGTGCCTGGATTTCAAATCATCCCGGGGGTGGTGAAATATCCCGGGAATCAAGGAGGACATCTAACTATGGCAATCGAGTTCACTGATGGCAAGTACGTAGATGAGAACGGCAAGGTTACCCTTGACCCCACCGTCTACAAGGACTGGCAGATCGCTGAAGAAGCAGAAAAGACCCTTCCCTCGGTAGACTACTTCCGTGAGAAGCTGGGCCTGCTGCCTGACGAAATCATTCCCTATGGCAAGACCCCCAAGCTGGACTTCATCAAGATCATGAACCGTCTGAAGGATAAGCCCGACGGCAAGTTCATCGAAGTCACGGCAATCACCCCCACCCCCCTGGGCGAAGGCAAGTCCACCGTTTCCCTGGGCCTGGTTGAAGGTCTGGGCAAGCTGGGCAAGAATGTAGGCGGCTGCCTGCGTCAGCCCTCCGGCGGCCCCACCATGAACGTGAAGGGTACCGCTGCCGGCGGCGGCAACGCACTGCTCATCCCCATGACCGAGTTCTCTCTGGGCCTGACCGGTGATATCAACGATATTATCAATGCACATAACCTGGCTATGGTAGCCCTGAACGCCCGTATGCAGCACGAGCGTAACTACAACGACGAGCAGCTGGCCAAGCGCGGCCTGAAGCGTCTGGATGTTGACCCCAAGCGTGTGGAAATGGGCTGGGTCATGGACTTCTGCGCGCAGGGTCTGCGGAACATCATCATCGGCATCGGCGGCCCCAAGGACGGCTACCTGATGGAGTCCAAGTTCGGCATCGCTGTTGGCTCCGAGCTGATGGCTATTCTGGCTGTTGCCCGTGACCTGCAGGATCTGCGGGACCGCATCGGCAAGATTGTTGTGGCTTACAGCCGCAGCGGTGAGCCTGTGACCACCGAGGATCTGGAAGTGGCCGGCGCCATGACCGCCTGGATGCGTAACACCATCAACCCCACCATGTGCTACACCGTGGAGCATCAGCCCATGCTGATCCACGCCGGTCCTTTTGCCAACATCGCTATCGGCCAGTCCTCCGTTATCGGCGACCGTCTGGCTCTGAAGCTGTTTGACTACCATGTCACCGAGTCCGGCTTCGCTGCCGACATCGGCTTTGAGAAGTTCTGGAACGTCAAGTGCCGTCTGTCCGGCCTGACCCCCAACGTTTCCGTTCTGGTTGCTACCATCCGTGCTCTGAAGATGCACGGCGGCGGACCCACCGTGGTTGCCGGCCGTCCCCTGCCTGTGGAGTACACCCAGGAGAACCTGGAGCTGCTGGAGAAGGGCACCGAGAACCTGTTCCACCATGTTGCCACCATCAAGAAGTCCGGCATCGTGCCCGTGGTGTGCATCAACCAGTTCTACACCGACACCGAGGCCGAAATCGCCCTGCTGCGGAAGCTGTGTGCTGACCACGGCGTGCGCTGCGCTCTGTCCAACCACTGGAGACTGGGCGGCGAGGGTGCCATTGAGCTGGCTCAGACTGTTGTGGAGGCCTGCGAGGAGAAGAACGAGATCAAGTTCCTGTATCCTCTGGAGATGCCCCTGCGTCAGCGGGTTGAGCTGATTGCCAAGGAAGTTTACGGCGCCGACGGCGTTGACTGGGCTCCTCTGGCTGTGGAGAAGGCCAAGCGCTTCGAGTCCGATCCCAAGTATGCAGATTACTGCACCATGATGGTTAAGACCCACCTGTCCCTGAGCCACGAGCCCTCCTGGAAGGGCGTGCCCAAGGGCTGGCGTCTGCCCATCCGTGACATCCTGGAGTACGGCGGAGCCAAGTTCCTGTGCCCCATGGCCGGTACCATCTCCATGATGCCCGGTACCAGCTCCGATCCTGCATACCGCCGCATTGACGTGGACACCCAGACCGGCAAGGTCTCTGGCCTGTTCTGATTCTTTGTCACCTTTAAGCACAGGCGGCCCCGCCGCCTGTGCTTTTCTTAAAAGCCTCGCAGAGTTTGCCGCTTACAGCGGCAAAGAAAATGAAAATCATTTTCTGCCGGGGCGTGTACCTGGCAGAAAATACCTCTCAGGCTGCAAGTGTGGAATTTGTCCCCGGAGGGGACAAATTATGCGCGCAGCAGACTGAACACTTTGTCCCAAAACCCCCGGTTTTGGGACAGAGAGAGGCGGCCCCGCCGCCTGTGCTTTTGTTAAGTTGCATTCCGTTTCATAAATTATAAGGAGAATACATACTATGGACATGACACTGGAATCTTGCCGCAAGTTTGTGGAGGTTCTGGCCTCCAGCGCTCCCGCTCCCGGCGGCGGCGGTGCTGCGGCTCTTGTGGGTGCCATCGGCACCGCCCTGGGCAATATGGTAGGGTCTCTCACTGTGGGCAAGAAGAAGTACGCCGATGTGGAGGCGGAGATCATCGCCCTGAAGGAAAAGTGCGACGCCCTCCAGACCGAGCTTCTTGACCAGGTGGAGGCAGACGACAAGGGCTTTGTGCCCCTGGCCAAGGCTTACGGCATTCCCAAGGATGACCCCAACCGGGACGCCATCCTGGAGGAGGCCACCATCACCGCCTGCGCCGTTCCCATGCACATCATGGAGCTGTGCTGCCAGGCTCTGGAGTATGTGGCTGTGTTTGCCGCCAAGGGCAGCCGTCTGGCTGTTTCCGACGCCGGCTGCGCTGCTGTGTGCTGCAAGGCAGGCCTGCAGGCTGCCAGCCTGAATGTGTTTATCAACACCAAGAGCCTGAAAAACCGCACCGTAGCTGAGGAAATGAACGCCAAGGCCAACGGTATGCTGGAGAAATACTGCGCTCTCGCTGACGAGATTTTCGCCAGCGTGCGGGCAAACTTCAACTGATTTGGGAGGATTTTTAAATCATGGCAAAGTTACTGTTGGGCAAGGAAGTTACCGATGCCCTGAATGCTGACCTGCAGAAGCGCACCGCTGCTCTGCGGGAGAAGGGCGTGGAGCCCACCCTGGCCATCATCCGCTGCGGCGAGGACCCCAGCGACCTGAGCTACGAGCGGGGCGCTACCAAGCGGGCTGAGCTGGTGGGTGTGAAGGTGGTCAACTTCCTGCTTCCCGGAGATGTTTCCAAGGAAGAGCTGCTTAAGACCATCGACAAGATCAACGCCGACGATTCCATCCATGGCGTGCTCATGTTCCGTCCCCTGCCCAAGCACCTGAAGGCCGACCAGAACGAGATTTGCAACCGCTTAGACCCCAAGAAGGACATGGACTGCATGACCCATCTGTCCAACGCCGGTGTGTTCGAGGGCCTGAACGACCTGGGCTACGCCCCCTGCACCCCCGCCGCCTGCATGGAGATTCTGGACTACTACGGCATTGACTGCAAGGGCAAGAACGCCGTGGTCATCGGCCGGAGCCTGGTGGTGGGCAAGCCTGCGGGCATGATGCTCATGGGCAAGAACGCCACCGTCACCACCTGCCACACCCGTACCGTGAACACCGCCGAGATCTGCCGCAACGCTGACATCATCGTGTCCGCTGCCGGTGTCCTCAACTCCCTGACCAAGGACTTTGTCCGTCCCGGCCAGGTGGTGATCGACGTGTCCATCAACTGGGACCCGGAGAAGCCCAACGCCAAGGGCGGCAAGGGCGGCATTGCCGGCGACGCCAAGTTTGACGAGGTGGAGCCCATCGTAGAGGCCATCACCCCCGTTCCAGGCGGCGTAGGCTCCGTCACCACCAGCGTGCTGATGAAGCATGTGGTGGAGGCTGCGGAAAAGGTATAAAAATGGCGCTGCAAAAACAGCCCCATGCTGTTTTTGCAGCCCTTTTTCTTGTGGGGGAAACTCCGCCCCACTCCGCTGCGGCCGGCAGACGGCTCTTTTTCGCCATCCATGCGCAATGAAAACGGGGAAATACACAAAGTATTCCCCCATTTCCATTGCTTTGTCTGACGAAAAATAGCTCGCTGCCGACTCTTGCGGACTGTGCCGGAGCTTCCCGGTAATGGATATTGAGAAGATTATAGAAAGGACTGTCAGACTATGAATCTGTTTACTGCTGCGGAAACCGCCAACAACTATGTGACTGCCGGTGTGGGCAAAACCAAGTATTCCATCCCCAAGATGCTGATTCTGGGCATTCTGGCCGGTCTGCTCATCGGCTTCCCCTCCTGCGTCACGGAGATGGCTACCTTCTCTGTCACCAATACCTCCATGGTGCGGATGATTTCCGGCCTGCTCTTCGCCTTCGGCCTGGGCACCGTGATTCTCACCGGCGCAGAGCTGTTCACCGGCAACACCCTCATTACCATGAGCCTGCTGGAGAAGAAGGTCACATTGCCTTCCATGCTGAAAAACTGGCTGTTCGTTTACATCGGCAACTTCCTGGGCTCCATGCTCCTTAGCGCCATCTGCGCTTACTTTGGCTGGCTCAGCGCCGGCAGCAACGCCCTGGCAGTCAGCGCCATGAAGATGGCTGTGGGCAAGATGACCATGCCCTTCCAGAACGCCTTTTTCATGGGTGTGCTGTGCAACATCCTGGTGACCATCGGCGTACTTATGAGCCTGTCCGGCAAGGACGGCACCAGCCGCTTCCTGGGCGCTTGGGTTCCTGTCATGTTCTTCGTCACCTGCGGCTTCAACCACTCCATTGCGGATATGACCTACTGCATGCTGGGCCTGTTCGCCAAGAACGTGACCGCCTACGCCTCCGCCGCTGCAGAGGCTGGCATCGCCCTGGATAGCCTGACCTGGGGCAACTACTTTGTGGGTAACCTGATTCCCGTCACCCTGGGTAACCTCCTGGGCGGCGTGGCCGTGGGCGTGACCATGTGGTACGCCTATGTAAGAAAGGCCGCCGGCAAGAAGTAATAAAAAATGCGCCCCCGAGGGGGCGCAATTTTTTAGCAGCAGCCGCAGCCGCCGTTGTTGTTTACGGTGCCGCCGCAGATGCCGTTGTTGCCGCAGCCGCAGCACAGCAGAAGCAGAATGATGATCCAGCAGAAGTTGCCACCGCACATATTGTTGTTACACATAGAAAATAACCTCCCGGTTGGATATTTACGGCTGATTTGCCGCTCATCCCATGTTATTCCCGGGGGTAAAAAATGTGCAGCGGATTACAGACCCCTTCAGAGCTTCTTCTGGGGAAACTTTCATCTTTGCCCCGCGGCGTTGTCCTGTTGAAAAACCGCACCTGTTTGAAGGGCGGAAATTTAAGAATATACAGTCGCAATTTTATAGAAAAACGCTTTACAGAACTCTGAATATATTGTAGACTAAAGACACGGATTTCCCAATCCGGTGCAAAGAAAAAGGGAGGTATATTCATGGCTTATTGTAAAAATTGCGGACAAAGCATCGACGACAAGGCGGTTATCTGCCCTCACTGCGGTGTTTCCCAGGAGACCAGGCCCGATGTGGTTGACGACGGCGGGTTCCTTTGGGGATTGCTGGGCTGTTGTATTCCCATCGTAGGTTTGATTCTGTACCTGGTGTGGAAAAATGAGCGCCCCAGAACCGCAAAAGCAGCCGGAATCGGCGCCCTGGTCAGTGTGTGCATCGGTATTTTGTACTACATCGCAGTCATTGCCATCAGCGTAAGCATGTTCAGTCTTGTTTCGTGATTCCCTGGTTGTATAAGTGGCTTCCCATTGTGTTCGGCTGTCATTGCCGTCCTGACCGTTCCTTTTACTGGAAGGGCAAAAAGTTCCCCCTCTGCGCCCGGTGTACCGGAGAGCTGGCGGGAATCTTTGCAGGGATATTCATATACGCCTTCCACCCCATCCCCCTGTATGCCTGTTTCCTTCTGATGATTCCTCTGGTGGTGGACGGCTTTTTGCAGCGGCTCACCGCCTATGAGAGCAAAAACTGGAAACGGCTGATAACGGGTCTGCTTTTTGGCGTAGGGCTGTACAGTTTCTTTGCCTGCACCACAGTCATGGCTTTTTACTTTGGCGGAAGCCTGGTTCGCTGAAAAAATGCGCCCCCAAAAGGGGGCGCATTTCTTTACAGTTCCCGGAGGGCTTCTTCCAGGGCGGTTTTGGAGGCGGTCTTTTCGTCCTTTGTTTTAATGATCCGGGCAGGACAGCCGGCTACCACCGTGCCTGCGGGCACGTCCGACACCACCACGGCGCCTGCAGCCACTACCGCACCCTTGCCGATGCGGCAGCCTTCAATCACCACGGCGTTGGCGCCGATGAGCACATCGTCCTCCACAATCACCGGGGTGGCAGAGGCAGGCTCAATGACCCCCGCCAGCACGGCACCGGCACCTACATGGCAGTGGTTGCCAACGGTGGCCCGGCCACCCAGGACGGCGCCCATGTCAATCATGGTGCCCTCCCCTACCACGGCGCCGATGTTAAGAATGGCACCCATCATAATCACCGCATTCTTGCCGATGCTTACCTGCTCCCGGATAATGGCACCCGGCTCAATCCGGGCGGGGATGTCCAGAAGGTTCAGCATGGGGATGGCGGAGTTGCGGCAGTTGTTTTCAATCTCTGCATGGGCAATGTCTGATGCCCGGGCCTTCAGCACCGGAGCCACCTCCGTCCAGTCGCCGAAAACAATCTTGCACCCCTCCCCAGCGGGGAAAATCCGGCAGCCGGGGAAGTCCACCGGGGCCTTTTCCCAGACGTACACCTTCACCGGGGTCTTTTTGGGGGCGGTGCGGATATATTCAATGATTTGCTGTGCATCCATGGCAGCAGTCCTCCTTGGTTTTTCCACTATGCTACCACGAAAACCGGGAAAACACAAGGCGGAAATTGACACAGCCGGGGAAATGCTTTATAATTCCCTTTAGAAAAAGTAGAAAAGCAAATGCTTACAGGAGGCAATCCCTATGGAAATTTTCGAGGATAGACGGGCGCTGCACCAGATTCCCGAGCTGGATCGGCTTTTGCCGGAAACCGTGGCATATATTACAGGCAAGCTCTCCGGGCTGGGCTGCCGGGTGTTTTCTCCCATCCCCGGCTCCGTCTGCGCCTGGTTCGACTTTGGCCAGGACAAGGCCATCGCCTTCCGCTCTGACGCCGACGCTCTGCCCATCGGGGAGAATACGGGGCTGCCCTTTGCCTCCCGGCACCCGGGCAGGATGCACGCCTGCGGCCACGACGGCCACATGGCAATCCTTCTGGAGCTGGCCCGGCGGCTGAGCAGGAAGGAAACCCTGAATCACAATGTGCTGCTGGTCTTCCAGCCGGCGGAGGAGACCACCGGCGGCGCCCGGGACATCTGCGGCACCGGCATTTTCAAGCAGTACCATGTGGAGGCTATTTTCGGCCTGCACCTGTGGCCCAACCTGGAAGCCGGGGTGATTGCCAGCCGGTGCCAGGAGATGATGAGCCGCTCCTGCGAGGTGAAGGTGGACATCACCGGACGGTCTGCCCACATCGCCAAGGCCACCGAGGGCATCGACGCCATGGCTGCCGGCGTGGACTTCTACCGGAAGGCCTGCGCCATGGAAGGGGCCCTGCCCAAGCATATCTTCCGGCTGCTGAAGTTCGGCAAGCTGGAAAGCGGCACCGTGTGCAACGCCATCTCCGGCCACACCCGGCTGGAGGGAAGCCTCCGGGCGTTCCAGGACGACGTGTTCTACTCCCTCCGGGCAGGCCTGGTGTCCATCGGCAAGGAGGTGGAGCGCAGCTCCGGCTGTACCGTGTCCATCTACATGAACGACGGCTACCCTGCCGTCATGAACCCTACCAAGCTCTACAACAAGGTGCGAAGCCTGGTGGATTTCCGGGAGCTGCCGGAGCCCAGCATGATTACCGAGGACTTCTCCTGGTACCAAAAGACCCTGCCGGGTATGTTCTTCTTCCTGGGCACCGGAAACACGGAGGCGCTCCACTCCGACCGGTTTGACTACCCGGAGGAAATTCTTGTGAAAGGCGCCGACTTCTTCCAGGAGCTGGCGGAAAAGTTCTGATGCTTCCCCTGAATGAAAATTTATCTACCATGACCCTCAGCGGCATCCGCCGCTTTACCAGTCTGGCGGCCCAGACCCCCGGGTGTATCTCCCTGGCTCTGGGAGAGCCGGACTTCCCCACCCCGGAGCCCATCCAGGCCGCCGCCAAGGCAGCACTGGAGGAAAACCTCACCCACTACGCCCCCAACCGGGGGCTGCCGGAGCTTTGCCGGGAGATTTCCAGGTACGAAACCGGCCTGGGGTATGATTGCACCCCCAATCAGGTGATTGTCACTGCCGGGGCAACGGAAGCGCTGTATGTGGCCCTTATGGGGGTGGTGAACCCGGGAGACGAGGTTATCGTCCCCACCCCGGCCTACCCCCTGTACCGCTCCATCCTCACCGCTGCCGGGGCAGTGATGGTAAGCATGCCCACCCGGGAGGATGGCTTCCAGCTGACAAAGGAGCGGCTCTCTGCCTGCATTACGGAAAAAACCCGGGCGATTCTTCTCAACTCCCCCAATAACCCCACGGGGGCGGTCTACACCCGGGAATCTCTGGAGGCGGTGGCCTCCTTAGTGTCCGGCAAGCCCATCTGGGTTGTGTGGGACGGGGTATATAATCAGCTGTCGGAAGGCAATGTGCCGGAGCCTGCCTCTTTTCCAGAATTGAGAGAGCAGCTTCTTTTGTGCCGCAGCTTCTCCAAGCCCTATGCCATGACCGGCTGGCGGCTGGGGTATCTCATGGGGCCGGAGCAGGCCATGGAGCGGCTGCTGCTCCTGCATGCCGCCCTGGTGGCAGCCATGCCCACCTTTTTGCAAAAAGCCGCCGTCACGGCCCTCCATACGGATGTGTCGGACATGGTGGAAAGCTACACCCGGCGGCGGGCGTATGTCTGTCAGCGGCTGGACGAGATGGGACTCTCCTACCCCAAGCCGGAGGGTGCTTTTTACATCTACCCGGAGATTGCCTCCTTTGGCCTCTCCGATGAGGAATTTTGCACCCGGCTGATTCAGGAGGCCGGGGTGGCCCTGGTGCCGGGCATCTGCTTCGAGGACAAGGGCCATGTGCGGATTTCCTGCTGCTGCAGCCAGACCGCCCTGGAAACCGGCCTTGACCGCCTGGAGGCGTTTCTTAAAGCGCTGTAAAAGCCCCCCTTGATAAAGGGGGGTGGTTTGGCGAAGCCAAACCGGGGGGATAGGAGGCGTTCAGGTTTCCACATTGGTTTGTGCTTTTGTGAAAGTGTTTGCTGTGTAATCCCTCAGTCAAAAATCAAAGATTTTTGCCAGCTCCCTTTGACAAGGGAGCCTCTCCCGGTATCGTTACCGGGGAATAAAAACAGATTTTATCTTTTGGAGGATTTTCCATGGCCTATTTGTTTATGGGTATTTTTGTGGTGATTGCCACGGTTCTGGATCAGCTGAGTAAGCTGTGGGTGGTGGGGAACATCCCCTTGCACGGAGAAATCCCGGTGCTAAGTGGGATTTTTCATCTGACCTACGCCCAGAATACCGGCGCCGCCTGGTCTATGCTCTCCGGGATGCAGTGGCTGTTTCTTCTGATTTTCCTGGCCTTTACCCTGGGAATTATCTGGGAGTTCTCCAAAAAGCGGTGGCCCTTTACCACCTTTGACCGGTGGTGCATCGCCGTGGTGTATGCCGGCGGCCTGGGGAACATTATCGACCGGATTCGCCTGGGATATGTGGTGGACATGATTGAAGTGGAATTTATCGATTTCCCGGTGTTCAATCTGGCGGACTGCTGCATCACCTGCGGCTGCATCGCCCTGGTTGTCCATTTGGTTTTCTTTAACCGGGAATTCTGGAAGGAAAAGGTATGATTTTATACGGAGAATTGCCCGGGGAGCGGCTGGATGCCTTTTTGTCCCGGCAGGTGGAGGGGCTGACCCGCTCCGCCGCCCAGCGGCTTCTGGAGGATGGGTGTGTCACCCTCCGGGGAAAACCCGGGAAGAAAAACGACAAGGTACAGCCCGGGGATGAAGTCTGCCTCACCATTCCGGAGCCGGAGCCGGTGGACATCGCCCCCAGGGAAATGCCCCTGGATATCGTCTACGAGGACGAGGACGTGCTGGTAATCAACAAGCCCAAGGGACTGGTGGTGCATCCTGCCCCGGGACACACGGAGGATACCCTGGTCAACGGCCTGCTCTACGCCAAGGGGGACACCCTCTCCGGCATCAACGGCAAGCTCCGCCCGGGAATTGTCCACCGGATTGACAAGGACACCTCCGGCCTTCTGGCCATCGCCAAAAACGACCTGGCCCACACGGTGCTGGCCTCCCAGCTGAAGGATCACTCCATGGCCAGAACCTACGAGTGCATCGTCTGCGGCAGCCTCAAGGAGGACTCCGGCACGGTGGACGCTCCCATCGGCCGCCATCCCACAGACCGGAAAAAGATGTGCGTCACCCAGCGCAATTCCAAAAATGCCGTCACCCATTGGGAGGTGGTGAAGCGGTACCGGGGCTACACCCATGTGCGGTGCCGCCTGGAAACCGGCCGCACCCACCAGATTCGGGTGCACATGGCCTACATCGGCCACCCCATTCTGGGGGACATGGTCTACGGACACAAGAAGCCGGAGCTGGGCCAGTCCAGCCAGTGCCTCCACGCCGGGATTCTGTCCTTTTCCCACCCCAGAGACGGCAGGCCCGTTGTGGTGGCGGCACCACTGCCTGACTACTTTTTGCAGGTTTTAGACAAATTAGAAAGGATATCCTAAGCTATGGGCTTATTTTCAAAGGTTTTGCTCACGGTGGATTTTGACCGCACCATCACCGCCCCCGACTCCTCCATCCCGGAGCGGAATTTGGAGGCCATTCGCTACTTTATGGCGGAGGACGGTGCCTTTACGGTGAACACCGGCAGAAGCGTTCCCATGTTCGCCCCCTACCTTCACGCCATCCCCCACAATGCCCCCTGGCTGCTATACAACGGCAGCGCTGCCTATGACGAAGAGAAGCTCAGCCAGCTGCGGGAGATTCCCCTGGACAGAGGGGCGTTTTTTCAGGCCCTGCGCCGGAAGTTCCCGGAGCTGAATATCGAGGAACAGGGCATTGAGGGCCACTATACCTACTGGGAAAACCCGGTGTTTCTGGAATTTTACCGCCAGGTGGGAGCTGCCCACCGCCAGATGGTGCTGGAGGAGAACCGGGAGCCGTTCCTGAAAGTGTCCCTTTTTGGAAGCCCCAGAGCCTACTGTGTGGCGGATTTGTTTGAAGCCACTGCGGAGGAGGAGGCCTACTTCTCCCGGGCTGTAGACTGGCTCAGAGAGACTTACGGGGACAAAATCGAGGTGTTCCGGGCAGCCTCCCGGATTATTGACATCCACGCCAAGGGGGTATCCAAAATCGCCTCCGCCCGGCAGCTCCAAAAGGCGCTGGGCCGGGAAATCCTGGTGTGCGTGGGAGATGCGGAAAACGACCTTCCCATGCTGAACGGGGCGGATTACGCCTTCTGCCCTGCCGATGGGGTGGTAGCTGACCGGTTCCCCAATGTGTGTCCCTGCGGGGAAGGAGCGGTGGCCCAGGTGATTTACGAAAAAATTCCGGAAATTCTGGGGATAAACCCTTGACAGACGGGCATTTCTATGATAGAATCCTATGGCTGAATAACCAGTTGGTCGCAGGTTCTGCGGGTGTAGTTCAATGGTAGAACACCAGCCTTCCAAGCTGGATACGCGGGTCCGATTCCCGTCACCCGCTCCATAGAAATGCGCCAGTAGCTCAGCTGGATAGAGCAACTGCCTTCTAAGCAGTAGGTCGGGGGTTCGAGTCCCTCCTGGCGTGCCACTTTCATTGCGCCGCTTTAGGCGGACTCGAAAATCAAATGCAACGCGGATGAGCGTTGCCGGCGACGGCTCGGCGGAGCCGCTCCTTGATTGAGCGAGTCCCTCCTGGCGTGCCATTCAGCGAGCAAATTGCATATGGTGGATGTGGCCTAGTTGGCTAAGGCGTCAGATTGTGGCTCTGAAGATCGTGGGTTCAAGTCCCATCATCCACCCCATGAAAAAAGGCAAGTCGTAAGACTTGCCTTTTTTCAACGAAATCCACCCTGCGGGTGGGTGAAATACCGCTTCGCGGTGTGAAATCCGGGCTTTATTCGGGTGAAATTGCTGCGGCAGTGGGTGGATTTTATTTCACGGAAAACCCCAGGTTTTCCATTTCACCAAAGGCGAAGTCTTTGGTTTCACTCTTTGCGAAGCAACAGGGTTCATGTAAAATTTTAAATCGAGTGCATTCTGTCTGATAGACTGTTTATGATATATTATCTAAGGAATCTCTGAATAAATCGTCTGCGGCCGGACAGTGGATCTTTTTTCCCATCCATGCAGAATGAAAAACGGGAAATACATACAGTATTCCTCCGTTTTCCATTCTTTTGTCTGGAAAAAAATCTCTCGCTGCCGGCTCTTGCCGACTTAATCAGAGCTT
>DVFK01000069.1 GCA_018713285.1 Candidatus Faecousia excrementigallinarum | reverse complement strand
GGGATATTTCACCACATTTTCACTTTCTGCGCCGTTGAAAAGTCTTTCGGGTTCATGTATACTGTAAGCAGCTTACAAAATGTGCATCCTGCGCAAGGAACTGCAGATGCATAAAAAGTTATTGAGGTGACCTATGAAAAAGAGAATTACTGCGTTATGCTTCACCATGCTTTTGGTGTTTGCACTTGCCGGATGCCGCCACACTGACAGCACCGACTCTCCCTATGCCTTGTCTGATAACTGGGCCTATCTGGAAACCGGGGAAACAGCTTCTGCGGATGTGTTCTTTATTTGTCCTACTGTCTATGGAGGTAATGAGAATAGCTTCAATATGCCTTTGGATGACGAAGCCTCCAAAGCAGATTTTCTCGGGGCTACCAATATGGAAAAAGGGATTTACGACGAAGACACCCGTTTTTTTGCTCCCTATTATCGGCAGATGGGACTTTCTGGCTATTCCCTTCCGGCTTCAGAGCGGGAACCCTATCTGGAAATCGCCTACCAGGATGTAAAGTCCGCCTTTACTTACTACATGGAGCATTACAACCAAGGACGGCCCATTATTCTGGCTGGATTCTCTCAGGGTGCAGATATGTGTATCCGTTTGCTGAAGGATTGCTTCGCCCAGGAAGAGGTTAACAATCTGCTTGTAGCCTGTTATGCCATTGGATGGAGTATTACAGAGGAGGAACTGGCCCAGTATCCCCACCTCCGCTTTGCATCCGGTGAGGATGATACCGGGGTTATCATCTCCTTCAACAGTGAAGCAGCGGATGTTTCTGACTCGTTGATGATTCCTGCCGGAACCCATACCCTGGCAATCAACCCCTTGAATTGGAAAACCGACGGGACACCTGCCGGAAAAGAAGAGAACCTGGGTGCCTGCTTTGCTGACTACAGCGGCGCAATTCTCAAAGAAATTCCTCAGCTCACCGGTGCCTATATCGATCCGGTACGGGGCGCTTTGAAGGTTACAGATGTGACACCTGAGGACTATCCCCCGGTGCTTTCTATTTTCTCCTCTGGCGTATATCATCTGTATGACTATCAGTTTTTCTATCGCAATTTACAAAAAAATGTAGGTATCCGGTTGGACGCCTACCTGGCAGCCTGAAACTGCCAATGAAAAAGCCTCCCGTGCAGCCATCTGCTGCACGGGAGGCTTTTTCTGTAATGTGCTGCAATTCCCTTAACCACAGGGCCACATCACCAGGTATAACGCCACCAGTCTTTCTTATACATGGGAATGGCAAACATATCCTCTCCCCAATTTCCACGGCCGTGGTAAACCACCTCTTTGGCAGCGGTCTGGGGGTCAAAGAACAGCTGTTCACCGTCAATATAAATCTCCACCCAGCCATGGGGCATCAGGGGTTCAAACCCCTGTCCGCTGATTTCCCGGGCATCGTACCCCAGTCCTCTTGCCAGCACAGTGAAAGCCGCTGCATAGTGGAAACAATTTCCCTTATATGTGGTAAGTGCCTCTTTCCCCAGTCGATTGGCCCAATCCGTTTCCCGGAACGCCAGCTTTTCCCTGCGGATATAGCGCATATTGTCCCGTACGTGGACAAAGGCCGCATACAAAAGCGTATACCGGTCCGCCCCTTCGTTTTCCTGCTGGAACTGGAAAATCAGCTTCTCCACAATCTCATCCAGTTCCGGGTCGCCGGAGACATACCGCCCATCCTCCCCAAAGTACAGGTTCCCCTGGCTTTCCTCCCGGAGAAGCTCCCCTTCCTCGTTGGCGCAGTACAGAATTCCCTTTTGGAGATGGAAGCCCGGTTCCCATGGCATATGCAGCACGGCATTTTGGATGTTGCCGTCCGTTTTCCCGCCGGCGGTATGTTCCATACAGCTGTCCAGCAAATAGCCGGTACTGGTATCTCCGGGATCAATGTCCAAAGGAACCGATTGCTTTTCCACCACTTTTACCGGCCGATTCTCCCAATCCCGGTTAAGCAGGAGGCAAATGCTTCTTGCAAAGGCATCCCGGGTCACTTCCCCCTCCGGAAGCACTTCCAAGGCAGCTGCGCCCTGCTCCGGCGGAAACAGCTTTGGATTCCTGTAAATTGCTGTGAGCGTCTCTTTGGTCACAGGCTCGTCTTCCCCTTCGCTCAGATTATCCAAAAAATCCGTAACTGTCTGAGGGGCTTCCACAGGGGCCAGGGCTGCAAATGCCGCCTTAAGCTGAGAACAGGTCAAAACATCCTCCGGATGCAGCCATCCATTGCTGTCAGGAAACAAATAGGCTGCCATATCCTGAAAGTCCGGATAAAGAACGCCGTAAAAATTCGTATCCTGGGAAATAGCGACCTTGCCAGGGTCAACCATCTGCTGTTCTTCGTTTTCCCAATGGTGCAGATAATATCCGTGAATCGCCGGCTCCGGGACGGAAGCCCTATGCCCGTCCACCACCACCTGTCTGTTAACCGTACCGGCATCACAGGTGAAGCTGACAAGATACATGGGTTCCGATTCATTCTCCGTCTCCGTGTTTGTGCACGCCGTGAGAAGAACAATCATGGCCACCGCCAACAGAGCCCACAGGTTTCTTCTGTAATCTCTCATTTTTCTCTCCCCCGGGATATAAATTCGCTGTTTTCTACTATAGTACAACCACAGAAGAAATATGTCAAGAACGGTAGAAACCCCAGCTGCTTCCCGGAGAAAATGCTTGCAGGGCAGAAAAAGCACCGACTTTCCAGTCGGTGCTTTTAGGTCAGGGTCAAATTCTCTTTCCGGTCACCTGGTACATCCGGTCATCGGAAATCGACTTGGTTACTTTCAGGTATTGGGCAAAGATTTCCGTCAGTTCCTCGCAGGGCATAAGGCCCCGGCTGACGGCGCTGGCGGTGCCTTCGTGGTGGTGGTCGATGGCCTCCCGGCTCATGCCGTGGGCTACTGTGAGGGTTCCCCCGGGAGTCAGAAGCCCCGCCAGGGTTTCAATCAGGTGCTGAGGGTCAGGGAAATGGGGAAAGGCGTTATAGACCATCACGCAGTCAAACTTTCGGTCAAAGGCCGTGTTCTCCACATCTCCGCACAGAACCTGGATGGGGGCATCCGGGTATTTGGCGGCGGCAATCTTTGCCATCTCCGGGGAGATGTCAATGGCGGTGACGGAAGCCACCCGCTGTTTCAGGTAGTCGGGAAACAGCACACCAGTGCCACAGGCCACATCCAGTACAGTCTTTCCCTCGGTCACCTCCGCCCCGTCCAGGATGCGGTTGATGATTTCATCGGAGCGAATCATGTCCGCATCCCACTGGGGTGCCATATGGTCGAAGAAGGCAATAATCTCCTGTTTGTTCATGGGAAGCCTTCCTTAATAGCGGCTGGGCAGCAGCTTGGCTTTGGTGAGCATGGTCACAAGCAACGGCAGAAGCACCAGCTGGATGCAGATGCCGGGGATTCCCTGCACCAGAGAGGTGGTTACCCAGGCAAAGGGAGAGATACCGGGGGTAAGGATATAAGCCTTCACCAATCCGGAAATCACCCGGCCCAGCACCATGGCCGTTACCATGCTGATGTAAAGGTCAATCACCGGCTTACCGGTACGGACAAAACGGAGCATAAGCCCGGTCACGCAGCCGTATACGGCGCACTCCACCGCCATGGAGGGGAGAATTGCAGCGGGGGGCATACCGGTGAGCAGGCTGGAAATCACAGGGCCCAGCACGCCGCACACCAGTCCGTAGGGCCAGGAGCACATCATGCCGCACAGCAGCACGGGGATGTGCATGGGCAGAAAAATATTGCCCCCATTGGGGAAGGAATGAAACAGCATGGGCAGTACCACGCACAGGGCGGCGCACACAGCTGTAAGCACCAGTTTCTTTACATGGGATAGGGTATTCATGGAAATTACCTCCTCTTTCTTTTGCGTGGCCTATTATAATCCTCCGGGGAAGAATTGGGAAGCCCCCCAGGGGGTTAAAAATGCAGAAAAATGCCGGCACCCGGAAATGGGTGCCGGCAGGAATGCCATTACAGCAAGGTCAGTAGTTTTTCTGTATATGCTCTGGCTGTGGCGCCGGATTTCTCCCCGGTTACCTTCACAGGGCAGGCGTCCATGGCCTTTTCCAGCCGGGCGGCTGCCTCTCCCCGGCAGATATGCCGCAGCAGCAGGCACAGGGCCTTGAGAATACTCTCCGGGTTGGCGTAGTCCCCCAGGCCTTCCGCAATCATTCTGGGAGCAGAGCCGTGGATAGCCTCGAACATGGCGTAGCGGTCGCCCATGTTGGCGCTGCCGGCAGTGCCCACGCCGCCCTGAATCTGGGCGGCTTCATCGGTGATAATGTCGCCGTACAGGTTGGGCAGCACAAAGACCTGGAACTGGTTACGGATGGCGGGGTTTACCAGATTGGCGGTCATAATGTCAATATACCAGTCGTCCGCCTGAATCTCCGGGTAATCCCTGGCCACCTCGTGACAGATAGCGGTGAACTTTCCGTCGGTTTTCTTCATAATATTGGCCTTGGTCACAATGGATACCCGGTTTTTGCCGTTGTTCTTTGCATATTCAAAAGCAGCCCGGGCAATCCGCCGGGTTCCGGCATCGGTGGTGACCTTAAAGTCCATGGCAAGTCCGGGAAGCTCCACGCCCCGGCTGCCCAGGACGTACTCCCCTTCCGTATTCTCCCGGTAGAAAATCCAGTCGATTCCCTCCTCCGGGATGGACACCGGGCGGACATTGGCATACAAGTCCAGTTCCCGGCGGAGCGTCACATTGGCGCTTTCCATGGTACCCCCCATAGGGGTGGTGGTGGGACCTTTCAGCAGCACATCGCAGGACTTAATCTCCTCCAGCACCCGACGGGGGACCGACTCCCCCAGGGCCAGGCGGTTTTCAATGGTAAGGCCTTCAATCTTCTTACAGACCACGCTTCCCTGGGCAATTTCCTTTTCCAGGAGCTTATGCAACACCTGGGTTGCCTGCTCCATAATAATGGGGCCAATGCCGTCGCCGTCAATCAGGCCGATGGTGACCACCGGTTTGGTGGAAAAATCGGTCTTTTCCTGATTCATGTGGGAGATTCGCTCCATTTGTTCCTGCAAAAGCTGGGAAAATTTCTGGCAGGCCAATTCCATTTCCGTCATACAAGTCCCTCCCTGGTAGCGTTCAGCAAGCCACCGGCCATCAAAATCTTCTGCTGTCTGGAAGAGAGCTGGCAGGTAACCGGGAAGGTTCTGCCGGTGGCCTCATCCACCACAGTCATCTCTCCTGTCTCCATTCCCCGGGCAATTCCCGTGAGCTTCAATTTTGCTCCCTGGGAAATGGCATCGTAATCCTCCGGGTTTACGAAGGTTACCGGCAGGATTCCGGCGTTAATCAGGTTTGCCACATGGATTCTGGCAAAGCTCTTGGCCATGACACACCGGATGCCCAGGTACATGGGCACCAGGGCGGCGTGCTCCCGGGAGGAGCCCTGGCCGTAGTTGCTGCCGCCTACCACAATGCCCTCACCGGCGGCCTTGGCCCGGGCGGGGAACTGGGGATCGCAAACCTCAAAGCAGAACTCCGACAGCTTGGGGATGTTGGAGCGGTAAGGCAGAATCTTGGCACCGGCAGGCATAATGTGGTCGGTGGTGATGTTATCCCCCACCTTCAGCACCACCTCAGCCTCCAGGGTGTCTGCAAAGGGCTTGCTCTTGGGGAATTCCTTGATGTTGGGTCCCCGGAGCACCTGGGCCTTCTCCGCCTCCTGGGGGGGCAAGGGTTGAATCACAGCAGAATCATCAATATGGAAATGCTCTGGCAGAGTCACAGGGGCCATGGAAGGCAGCGTAGTGGGGTCGGTAATGAAGCCTGTCAAAGCGGATGCGGCAGCGGTTTCCGGAGAGACCAGGTACACCTGGGCGTCCTTGGTACCGCTGCGGCCCAGGAAGTTCCGGTTGAAGGTACGCAGGCTTACGCCGCCGGAGTTGGGCGAGAAGCCCATGCCGATACAGGGGCCGCAGGCACACTCCAACACCCGGGCGCCACTGGCAAGGATGTCAGCCAGGGCCCCGCAGTCTGCCAGCATGGTCAGCACCTGCCGGGAACCGGGAGAGATGGAAAGGCTCACATTGGGAGCCACCGTCTTGCCCTTGAGAATGGCCGCCACCTTCAACATATCCGTAAAGGATGAGTTGGTACAAGAACCGATGCATACCTGGTCCACTTTCACATCCCGGAGGCTCTCCACCGTAACCACATTGTCCGGGCTGTGGGGACAGGCAATCATAGGCTTCAAGGCAGAAAGGTCAATATCAATCACCCGGTCATACTTTGCATCCGGGTCGCTGGTCAGAGGCACGTAGTCCTCCTCTCTTCCCTGGGCTGCCAGGAATTTCCGGGTCTGCTCGTCGGAGGGGAAAATGGAGGTGGTTGCTCCCAGTTCTGCACCCATATTGGTAATGGTAGCCCGCTCCGGGACGGAAAGGGTCATGGCACCGGGGCCGCCCCACTCCACAATGACACCCACGCCGCCCTTCACGGACAGAATCCGCAGCAGCTCCAGGCTCACATCCTTGGCGCTGACCCAGGGCCGGAGGGCACCGGTCAGGTTCACCTTGTAAAGCTTGGGCATGGTGATATAGTAGGCACCGCCGCCCATGGCCACCGCCACATCCATACCGCCGGCACCAAAGGCCAGCATGCCCAGACCGCCGCCAGTGGGGGTATGGCTGTCGGAGCCGATGAGGGTCTTGCCCGGCTTGCCGAACCGTTCCAGGTGTACCTGATGGCAGATACCATTGCCGGGGCGGGAGAACCGGACGCCGTGCTTGGCTGCCACCGTTTGCAGATACCGGTGGTCGTCCGCATTTTCAAAGCCGCATTGCAAGGTGTTGTGGTCCACATAGGCCACGCTCAGCTCGGTTTTTACCTGGGGAATCCCCATGGTTTCAAATTCCAGATAGGCCATGGTGCCGGTGGCATCCTGGGTCAGGGTCTGGTCAATCCGCAGGGCAATCTCCTTGCCGGTTTCCATAACACCGTCCACCAGGTGGGCCTGGATGATTTTCTGTGCAATGGTCATTCCCATATTACTTTAACCTCCCAATCATGTTTTCTTTGGCATTTTTGATATGGCGGCAGGTAACTTCCTCCGCCAACTGGGCATCCCCGGCGGCAATGGCCTGGAAGATGGCCCGGTGCTCTGCCACGGAATGCTCCATCCGGTCCGGGTCTCCAATGGAAATCCGCCGGTAACGCTGTGTTTTCTTATGGAGCACCCGCAGGGTGTCCCGCAGGACGGTTCTGCCGCACAGGTCGTAGATAGTATCGTGGAAGCTGTCATCCATTTTTTGCAGCTGCTCCGCATCCCGCTTACTGTAATAAAAATCCTGAAGGGCATTGATTCTGGAAAGTTCCGCCATGCCCTCCGGGGTCATATGCTCCACGGCACAGGCTGCCGCAAAGCCCTCCAGCCGCTGGCGGATGTCCATAATGTCCACCAGGTCCTCCTGGGTAATGCCCAGCACCACGGAGCCCTTTCCCGAATCCCGGATGAGGTTCTCCTGCTCCAGCCGCCGCAGAGCCTCCCGGATGGGGGTGCGGCTCACCCCCAGCTGCTCCACCAGCTTCAGCTCTGTCAGCAGCTCTCCTCTGGGGTATTTTCCCGTGATAATATCGTCCTCCAGCCGTTCAAACACCTGATCGGCCAGGGAAACCGTCTTGAATTCTCCCATTTTTCTCCTCCTCAAGCGAAGCGTCCCGGCGCAAGCTCTGCAATCTTCTGCTCCATCTCTTTTTCGCTGATTACCGTCTGCCGTTCTCCTTCGTAGACGCTGTCCACCCATTCCTTCAAAGCTACCACCAGGGGATCAGACTTTCCAATCTGGTTTTCCCCTTTCAGGCGGTAATTCTGGTTAATCCAGTAGGCAATGCCAGCAGAACCGGAGGTCTTGCTGATTTCCACCGTGGCAGGGCGGCTCAAGAGCTTTTCCGTGTCAAAGATGGTGTAGATTTCCGCATCCTTCATAAGACCATCGGCATGAATCCCCGCCCGGGTGGCATTGAAGCTCTTGCCCACAAAGGGGGTCATGGGGGGAATTTCGTAACCAATTTCATGGGTAAAGTAATCTGCAATCTCCGTAATCACCTGGGTGTCCATTCCGTCCAGGGAGCCCCGGAGGGCTGCGTACTCAAACACCATGGCTTCCAGAGGGATGTTGCCGGTACGCTCTCCGATGCCCAGGAGGGAGCAGTTCACGCCGCAGGCTCCGTACAGCCAGGCGGTGGAGGCGTTGGTGACGGCTTTGCAGAAGTCGTTATGTCCGTGCCATTCCAGGCATTCGCTGGGAACGTCTGCATAGTGCTGCAAGCCGTAAATGATGCCTGCAACGCTTCGGGGCATGGCGGCTTCCGTATAGGGTACCCCATAGCCCATGGTATCACAGGCCCGGATTTTTACCGGGATACCTGCCTGTCGGGACAGCTTTTGCAGCTCGTTTACAAAGGGCACCACAAATCCATAGAAGTCCGCCCGGGTGATATCCTCCAGGTGGCACCGGGGAATGACCCCGGCCTCGAAGGCATCGGACACGGTGGCAAGATAATACTCCATGGCCTGACGCCGGGTCATTTTCATCTTTTTGAAAATGTGGTAGTCGCTGCAGCTGACCAAAATACCGGTTTCCTTCAATCCCAAATCCCGGACCAGCTTGAAGTCCTCCTTGCTGGCTCGAATCCAGCTGGTAATCTCCGGGAATTTCAGGTTCAGCTCCAGGCATTTTTCCAGAGCTTGCCGGTCCTTTTTGCTGTAAATGAAAAATTCCGTCTGGCGAATGATGCCGTAGGGGCCGCCCAGCTTGGAAAGCAGCCGGTAGATGTTCACGATCTGCTCCACGGAATAGGGCTCTACCGACTGCTGCCCATCCCGGAGAGAGGTATCGGTAATCCAGATTTCCTCCGGCATATTCATGGGCACCCGGCGGTGGTTAAAGGGAATCTTGGGAACAGAGCCATAGGCATAAATATCCCGCTGCAGGTTGGGCTCCTTCACATCCTGCAAGGAATACTTATAGGAGCGCTGCTCTAAAAGGTTGGTCTTATTGGAAATTTCCAGCATACAGATATCCCCCTATGCTTGTATTCTTGTATACAATTATACCACCAACTTTTTTCTTGTCAAGAAAAAAGGACCGGCGAACCGGTCCTTTTTGAAAATTTAATTTTCTTGGCGAGCGTAGACACAGTGCCCATTCTTGTAGGTTTGCAGTACCTGAATTTCCCGGAGCTGCTGGGTGGGCGTCGTCAGGGGGTCCTGGCTCAGAATCACCAGGTCGGCAGTCATGCCTTCTGCAATTTTTCCCTTCTGGTCCTCCTGGAAGTACTGATATGCGCCGTTTTTGGTGACACATTCCAGAGCCTCCTGGGTGGAAATGCGCTCCTCTTCTCCCAGCAGCACCCCGGATTCCGTCCGCCGGGCTACAGCGCACCAAACCGTTTCCAGCATATCCGGGGGAATCACCGGGGCATCCTGGTGGAAGGTCACGGGGATTCCTGCCCGCAAGGCGCTGGCAACCGGGCTGATTCCCTCTGCCCGTTCCATACCCAGATTGCGGATATGCACATCTCCCCAATGATACACGTGGGCCACAAAGAAGGATACCATCGCCCCCAACCGGGAGGCCTGCTCCATCTGATCTTTGCCCATGAGCTGTCCATGGATAATCACCGGGCGCAAAGCCGCCAGGTTTGGCTGCTGCCGCTGGGCATTTTCCAGGCAGCGCAGGAACTGCTCCACCGCAGCGTCCCCATTGCAGTGGGCCAGCAGCTGGGTATTGTTCCGGGCAGCCAGAAGGAAGGCTTCCTCCACCTGCTCGTCCGTCATGGTGCCATAGCCCCGGTACTCTGCTTCCCCGGCATAGGGCTGGCGCAGCCAGGCAGTTCTTCCCTGGGGGGAGCCATCCAGAAAGATTTTCATGCCCCCTACCCGCACCGGACAGTTCTCTCCCTGGGCCTCCACCATAGCCCGGGCCGCCGCATAGGCCTCCGGGGCACAGTACAAAACTACTTCCAGCTGCAAAAGCTTTCGCTCCAGCAGCTGCTGGTATACCGGCAGCATTTCCTTTACCACCATACCGTCCTGCACCGTAGTGATTCCCATGGAGGCATACAGATTCTGAGCCTTTTGGAAGCCCTGAAGCAGGGTCTCACCCCCGGGCATGGGTGCTCTTTTGATTGCGGCAATGAAGGCATTTTCCTCCAGGTAGCCGGTCAGCTTCCCATCCTCCCTGCCGATTTTTCCGCCCTCCGGGTCCGGGGTCTCCGGGGTGATTTCCAGCAAATCCAAAGCCTTCTGGTTCATCAGCCCCATATGCCCCGACTTGTGGTGAATAATCAGGGGGTTCTCCGGGGCAAAGCTGTTCAGCTGCTCCATTGTGGGATGCTGGTACTGGGGAAGCAGATTATGGTCATAATCCCGGGCAATCACCCATTCTCCGGGCAGCACCTTCTCCCGGGCGATATAGTCCTGGATTCTTTGACCCATCTCCTCTGGGCTCCTGGCACCGTTTAAGGAGACTTGCAGCATGGAGGTAGCCACCTGGAAGAAATGGCTGTGGGCGTCCACAAATCCGGGAAGCATTACCGCCCCCTGCAAATCCACATAGGTGCAGTCCTTCTCCCCCAGGGGCAGCGGCGACTGGGGAGAAATCCAGGTGATTTTTCCATCCTCCACCAAAACGCCCCCGGCGTACATGGGGTCAGACATGGTAAGGATTTTTCCTCCATAAAACAAGGTTTTCATGGCAACGCCCCGCCTTTCCAATGACAAAAATGTTGCTTTTCTATTTTGTGTGGGTTTTACACCCCTTATACGCCTATTTTACCAGATTCTTCCAAAAAATACAACTATTTCTAAAATGTCACATTCTCTTCCAAGACTTGACTTTTTATTTTGGGTATCGCATAATAAAGTAGTATATTATCGCATCAAATAAAGGAAGTGTACGCATTGGAACAACAGCACAATTCGCTTGTGGAGGACCCCATTGCCAAAGCGCTGATTTGCTTTGCCTTGCCGGTCTTCTGGGGAAATGTATTTCAGCAGCTCTACAACACCGTCGACTCTCTGATTGTGGGGCAGTTTCTGGGAGACAAGGCCCTGGCG
>DVFK01000068.1 GCA_018713285.1 Candidatus Faecousia excrementigallinarum | reverse complement strand
TGAGGAACTTCTCTAATTTCAGGAAAAGAATTCTCTTCTGTAATACATAAAAATCGTGCCGGAGTTCTCGCTCCGACACGATCTGTAACTTTTCTATTTTGGCTCTACCCCAACTATTGACATAGAACCTTCCAGAAATGCTGAACCGGGGCGGTATTCTGTTTCCATGGAATCCGGCAGGGCCGGATTCCTGCTTTTTCAGAAAACGGTCACAAACCAGGTATTGCGGTAGGTGTCCCCGGGCAGAAGGGGAATCAGGTCGCTTTTACAGCCGAAGTCCTCCACCACATCCTGCCGGGAGGGGAGGTTGGTCCAGGGCTCAATGCAAAGGTACGGAGCCTGGGTTTTGGGCCGGTGCCACAGACCCAGATAGGTCATCTGGGGGAAGGTCACCCGCACCCCGTGTCCGGACTTCCGGCTCCGGAGGGTCACCTCCCGGGACATATTCTTCAGGACGATGGCATCCTCGTCAAACAAATCGTGACGCAGGTTCAGAATCTTTCCCTTTTCCAGGGGGTACAAAGCATCCTGCCCGTTGATGTAGACCTGGGGAGTAAAGCCCACCCGGTCCGGCTGGCAGGGCTGGGTGAATTCCAGGTAGTAGTCCGTAAAGTCCTCCCCTTTCTCCAAAGGCACCCGGAAGCCGGGATGGCCGCCGATGCCGAAGGGCAGAATCTCCTTTCCCGGATTCTTCACTTCATAGGTGATTTTCACCTGGCTGTCCTCCAGCCGATAGCCCACCCACAGGGAGAAGGCAAAGGGGTACTGCTTCCGGGTTTCCTCGTTGTCCGTCAGCTCCAGAAGCAGATAGTCCTTCTCATGGACCCGGCAGGAAAATTCCTGGGCGGAGGCAAAGCCGTGGATGCCCATGGGATAGGTCTTGCCCTGATACTGGTAGGAGTCCCGGGTCAGCCGTCCCACAAAGGGGAACAGGTTGGGTGCCCGGTCAGACCAATAGGTGGGGTCTCCCTGCCACAGGTATTCCAGCCCCTCCCGGGACTGGATGTGCAGAAGCTGAGCTCCCAGGGAGTCAATCACCAGCCGCAGCCGGTGGTTTTCAATGGTATAGCGCATGATTTTTCCTCCTTAATCCTTGGCAGGCGGGTACTCGTTGCACAAAAGCCGATAGGGGGGCTCGTCCTCCTCAATCGCCGGGAAGCGGCCCACCGGGGGATTGAATCGGTTATCCGTGTTATCGTCGTTGCACTGGCTCACCTCTGCCAGCAGCACATTCCCGGTACCCGGCTCCACGTTGAAGTCGTGGTATAGATACTGCTGAATGTGGATGGACTCTCCCGGGGTCAGCCGCACCACCCCACCGGCAGGAATGGTGTAGGTTCTGCCGTCGGTATGTACCGTTACCGGGGACTCGTAGTCGATTTCCTCATTCGGCAGGCTGTTATACACCTTGATGAGCACATTACCGCCGCCGCAGTTGATGATGTCCTCGGTTTTGTACCAGTGGAAGTGGTTGGGAGAGTACTGCCCCTCTTTCAAGTACAGAAGCTTCTCAGCGTAGACTTTGGGGTACTTGTCCTTCATCTTCATGTTGCCGTTGCGGATGGTAATGAGGGAAAAGCCCACCTTATCAAAGTCCCCCAGGCCGTAGTCCGTAATGTCCCAGCCCAGCATACAGTCCCGCACCTCGTCATACTCATGCCCCAGATTCTGCCACTGCTCCGGAGTGAAGTGGCAGAAGGGAGGCAAAGCCCGGCAGTATTTCTGGCACATGGCTTCCAGTTCCTTCAGCGCCTTGTTGATTTCGGAACGCTTCATGGTAATCACACACCTTTTCTATGATTCTTTCGCCATTGAAAAAACGGTTTTCCACCCCGAAAAAACCGGGGATTCCTCCCTTGATTTATACCATGGATTTGACCGGTATGCAAGGGGAAAATGCCCCTCAGCCCCGGAGAAAAACGGGATTGGTGTGGGCGATTTTTCCGCCCACACCCGCTCCCCCCCGGGTGCAGGTTTCCAGTCCGGCGAGTCATGGGCAGTTCCCCATAAGTCACTCCACGGCCACGCATTTTCAACACAGAATTTCTCCCCCGTCAGCCTGCCGGGCAGGCGGTGAGGGTCTCCAGGAGGGCACCCAGCAGGTCTTTGTCCAGCTCCATGGCATACAGCTGGCCCAGGAGCACCGGGATGGAGGGCTCTTTCTGAATTGCTTCGAAAATCCGGTCTTTCAGGGGGAAGGAAATCTCCGCCTGATTGAGGAAATCAAAGCACCGGGTCATGGTGTCGTTTTCCAGCCAAACCCCTTCCAAAGGCAGGCAGATGCGGATTTCCGCCTCCGGGGACAGAGCCGGGATCTCCACAATCCAGCTGTGGCTCCGCTCCTCCCAGGACATTGAGGCATCTTCCCAGGGTGCGCCGTTGACGCTTACACAGGGGGCAATCCCTTCCCGGAAGCCGGTGAGCTTTACCCGGTAGCGGCGCTTTGCAGGAATCAGGTTGGTCATTCCCCGGGCGCCGTGAATCACAAACTCCGCCTGGGTCTTTTGGGTATAGGTCATTTCCGTCTGGCAGCAGCAGCCTTTTTCGTAGTCTTTCGTGGTGTTGTCGTCCTCGTAGAGGGTGAAGCTCCCCTCTCCTCCGGCAAACACCCGGATTTCCAGGCTCTCAGGGTTCTTCCCCGCCTGGGAAGGCTGGATTTCGTCGGTAAGGGGCAGGATGCTTCCCCCGTGGGCCAGCACCGGGATGGTAGTCAGATCCCGGTACAGCTCCAGCTTCCGTCCGCCCCGGTAAACCATGCCGGTCTCCAAATCGAACCAGACCCCCTGGGGAAGCCAGGCGGTAACCTTTGCCACATTCAGATTGGGAATCCGGGGGGTGGTGATGGGAGCTACCATCAGCTCGCTGCCGAAATAATACTGATTGGGGAAATCATAGGCCGCCTTTTCCTCCGGCCACAGGTAATAAAGGGGCATCACCAGGGGAAGTCCCTGGGCATAATTCCGGTGGTTCATGGTATACAGGTAGGGAATCAGCCGGTGACGCTGCCGGAGCATATCCTTCATCACCCCTGCCGCCTCCGGCTTATACCGCCAGGGCTCCTTGCTGTTGAACTCGCTGCAGGAGGAGTGGAGGCGCATAATGGGAGAGTAAACCCCCAGCTGCACCCAGCGGGTGGTGAGCTCGTCGTTTTTGTAGCCCATCATGTGGCCGCCGATGTCGTGGCTCCACCAGCCGTAGCCGATGTTGGAGGCGGTGGCGGTGAAGTAGGGCTGGAATTGGAGGGACTCCCAGGTGATGATGGTGTCCCCGGAGAAGCCCACCGGGTACCGGTGGCTGCCGGGGCCGGCATACCGGGAGAAGGTCAGAGGCCGCTTTCCGTCCCGGCCGCTGTCCAGGAAGTGATAGTGGTTGAAAATCCACAGGGGATCCAGCCCGGGAATCTTACAGGAGGTACCCTGCTGCCAGTCAATCCACCAGAAGTCAACGCCCTGAGCCTCCAGGGGATGGTGGAGGTGGGTGAAGTAGTTCTCCATGAACACCGAGTCTGCCGGGTCGCACAGCACCGGGTCCTCCTTCCGGTAGTCCACCCCCATGCTCTTTGCCATGGGCAGGTAGGCTTCCTCATAGCCCCGCACACCCTCTGCCGGGTGGACATTCAGGGTCACGTGCATGCCCCTTTCGTGGAGGTTCTGCAAAAAGGCCTCCGGCTGGGGAAACAGGTCCCGGTTCCAGGTGTAGCCGGTCCAGCCGCTGCCGTACTTGGGGTCAATGTCCACCAGATGCCAGTCCATATCCAGAACCGCCACGGTAAAGGGGATATTCTCCTTCTGGAACCGGTCCATAAGGGCAAGATAGGACTTCTCCGAGTAGCGGTAATACCGGCTCCACCAGTTCCCCAGGGCGTACCGGGGCAGCATGGGAGTGGGGCCGCAGAGGTAGTAGAAATCCCGCAGGGCTTCCAGATAGTCATGTCCGTAGCCCCAGAAATACAAATCCTGTCCCCCCTGGTTCCGGGGAGCTACCCAGCCGTCCTCCGTGAGGATATGGGAAGCGCTGTCGTCCAGCACGGAAAATCCGTTCCGGGACACCACGCCGTGATCCAGGGGAACGGCGCCGTCCGCCATGTCCAGAGTGCGGGCGGTGCCCCCCAAATCCGTCACCGGCTCGCCGTAACGCCAGACGCTGTGAAATTCCGTAAAGCCGCCTTTGACGCTGACAGACAGGCCGTTCTGAGAGAAAGCCTCCCCGTCATAGACCAGGTGCAGCCTGTCCGTATGGATTTCCAGGCCCTTTTCACTATGGGTTACCCGGAAGTCCGTTTTGGGGAAATCCCGGCGCAGAACCATCCGGGTAGGACGGTCCTCAAACAGGCCCATGGGGCTGTATTCCAGCCGCAAAAGCCCCGGGGTCAGCACGGTGATCCGATAATGCTCCCCCTGCACAATGTTCTCAGGGCAAGCCCCGGCATTGGCAGGCATACGAAAATGACTTTTCATAAAATACCTCTTTTACAAAAACGATTTACAAAGAATCAGCCTTTCCCCCGGCTCCGGGCCGGAAGAGGCTTTACCCTCAGAAGATTATAGCATATTTTACAAAAAAATTGTGGATTTTACGTAAAAAGTATGGTATATTTTCTTCAGAAGGAGGCTGTCCCCATGGTTACTTTGAAAGACATCGCCCAGAAAGCCGGCGTTTCCCTCAGCACCGTGTCCAACGCCCTGAACGGGCGGAAAAACATCGGCCCCGAGACCCGGGACCGGATTCTTGCCATCTGCGAAGAGATGCACTACCAGCCCAATCTCATCGGCCGTTCCCTGAAAACCGGAAACTCCCGGGTGATTATGTTTAATTTCACAGACTTTGACCGGGGCTTCTACCTGAAAATCATTGAAGGCATCAGCGACTATGTCTACGCCAAGGACTATGACCTGATTATCTGCACCAGCCGCAGCTGCGAAAAGTTTATGAACCAGAGCTTCACCTCCGGGTGCATCACCCTGGACCGCCATTGCAGCGACAGCCTGCTCTCGGCCTACGCCTCGGAGAAGTATCCCATCATCTCCATGGACCGGATGATCAATGCACCTTTCATCAAAAGCGTGGTGGTGGATAACTATTCCGCCCAGCGGTCCCTCATGGAGCAGGTGATTCAGCGGGGCTTCCGCTCCTATGCCTTCCTCCAGGGCTTCCCCTCAGAGGACAGCTCCCAGCGGTATGCAGGCTTCCTGGATGCCCTCACCCAGCACGGCATTCCCTTCAAGCAGGAAAACCTGTACCAGGGGGACTACAAAGAGCGCAGCGGCTACCAGACCGCCCGGCTGATTATGCTCAAAAGCCAGCTGCCGGAGGTGCTGGTCTGCGCCAACGACAACATGGCCATCGGTGCCATCAAAGCCTTCCGGGAAAACGGACTCCGGGTGCCGGAGGATATTTCCGTCACCGGCTTTGACGATGACGGCCGGGCCAAGGAATTTGACCTCACCACGGTGGAAATCCCCAACTATGAACGGGGCTACATTGCCGCCCAGTATCTGCTTGCCAACATTGAAGGCGCTGCCGACTACGGAACCTGCAAAATCTCCACCCGGGTCAAATGGCGCTCCACAGTCCGATAACACGCCCCCCGGGAGAAGGCACTCATTCTGCCTGACCTTCCGGGGGCGTTCCCATATATTTACGGAAGGTGCGGTAAAAATGGGACAGCTGGGAAAAGCCGCACTGCCGGGCCGCCTGGGTCACAGGCAGCCCTTCCACACTGGTCAATATCCGCACCCGCTCACACCGCAGGCGGTTGATATACTCCACCGGGGTCATGCCGGTGACCTGCCGGAAGCGGCGGCAGAAATAGTACTTGCTGTACCCCGCCTCCTCCGCCAGCCGCTCCACCTCCAGGGCTTCTCCATAGTGGCGCTCAATGTAGCGGATGACCTTCTGGATGGGGGCAAACTGCCCTTCCTCCGGAACCTGGTTCTTTTCCCCCCAGCCTTCCACCACCGCCCCCAGGAGAAACAGGAGCAGTCCCTTCCGCTGCAAGTCCAGACTGGTGCTTTGGGACTGGGGCTGGCGAAATAACTCATTTAGCGCCCAATCCACCCGGTTTTCCC
The DNA here is from genome assembly GCA_018713285.1 of Candidatus Faecousia excrementigallinarum. Lineage (GTDB taxonomy): Bacteria > Bacillota > Clostridia > Oscillospirales > Oscillospiraceae > Faecousia > Faecousia excrementigallinarum. The sequence goes on along the minus strand of DVFK01000068.1, from coordinate 13,300 downwards.
GAAAAACCGGGGTATTCAGCCGGGAAAAGTCCAGAGAAATCCCCATCTGCTGCCAAAGGCTGTCCTCCGCAATGAAATAATCGTAGACAACCTTCTCCCCTTCCACATAGATCCGGTGCATCACCCCGGAGCCGATAACCGCCGTATCCCCGGCTTGGAGCAGATCCTTCCGGGTGCCCCGCACCAGGACGCACTGTCCCCGGCGGACATGAATCAGCTCCATGCCCTCGTGCCAGTGAAGCCGCACCTCCGGCCCGCCCGGGTCCAAGCGATAGTCCCGAAAAATCACCGGAAACTCAGGTCTTGTCAACCCCTGCAAATTTTCATAGTACATAGGCTCCCTCCTGACACAGGGCAATATCCGCACTTCTTAGGGCAACATCCGCTCTTTTCAAAGGGAAGCTTCTGTTGTAGAGTATTCTTACCAAAACAACAGGAGGTTCTTCCCATGCTTACCATTGCAATTCTCGGTCTTGGGGACCGGGGTATGAATTACGGCAATCTCAGCCGCCAGTGCCCGGAGGCCAAAATCGTCGCCGTCTGCGACAAAGACCCCCAGCGGGTTTCCCTGGCTTTGGAGCGGTTCGGTCTTGACCGGGAACAGGGCTATGGGGATTCCCAGGCCTTCTTCGCCGCCGGTAAACTTGCCGACGTGGTGTTTGTTTGCACCCAGGACCGGGACCATTACGGTCACACCATGGAGGCTTTGAAGCTGGGCTACCATGTGATGGTGGAAAAGCCCGTCTCCCCCAACCCGGAGCACCTGAAAGAAATCCGGGACCTGGCCCGGCAGCAGAACCGGAAGGTAGTGGTGTGCCATGTACTCCGGTATTCCCGGTTCTACCAGAAAATCCGGGAGCTGCTCCAATCCGGTATCATCGGCCGGACGGTGCTCATCCGCCACTCCGAGAATGTGGCCTACTGGCACTACATCCACAGCTATGTCCGGGGTCACTGGCACCGGGAGGAGGAGACCTCTCCCATGCTCCTGGCCAAGTGCTGCCATGACATGGATTTGCTCTACTGGTGGGTAGGCTCTCCCTTTGCCAGCATCTACTCCCAGGGCGGGCTCACCTTCTACACCCCGGCCTCTGCCCCCGAAGGGGCTGCCAAAGCCTGCTTCCAGTGCCCCCACCGGGACACCTGCATTTACGATGCACGGCTTCAATACCTGGGCCGGGCTGACCATCCAGCGCCCCGGTTCCCCTGGGGCACCTATGCGGTGAGCAACCAGCCGGAGGAAGCCGCCATCACCGCAGCCCTCCAGTCCAATTCCTATGGCCGGTGTGTCTTTGCCGGGGACAACAATGTGGTGGACTACCAGACTGCGGAAATCCGGTTTGAAAACGGGGTGGTGGCCCAGTTCCCCGTCAACGGCTTCTCCAACGAAAACTACCGGAAAACCCACATTTTCGGCACCCAGGGTGAGATTTACTGCAACGATCTGGAGGAAACCATCACCCTCCACGTCTTTGGTCAGGAGAAGCAGGTCTTTGACTTTTCCGACCCCAACAGCACCGGCTACGGCGGCGGCCATGTAGGGGGCGACCTGGGTCTGGTGCAGGATGTAGTGGCCCTGTTTACCGGCAAGGAAGTCCGGCAGCAGCAGCTCACCCTCATCGACGAAACCCTGGAAAGCCACCAGATGGTAGACGCCTGTGAGCGCTCCAGAAAGACCGGTCAGGTCATTCTCCGGGATAAGTAAGGCTCACATCCTCAAATTCATAGCGACGGAATTTTCCGAAAAGGGACGCTTCCCATCTCCCCTCCAAGGGGTGGGCAAGGGTCCTTTTTCCGCATTCTAAATACTTTTCAAAATACCCGGTGGTAAGAGGCTGGGTATGGTGTCCGGGATAGATGCGGGTGTCCCGGGGAATCCGGGCAGAAAGGGCAGCGATGGTTTGTAAGAACGTGGGAATGTTCGTGGATTCCGGGAAGCTGAGCATTACCCCCCGGGCACACAGGGTGTCCCCGGTAAAGAGCAGTCCCCCTGCCCGGTCATAAAAGCACACGGAGCCCTGGGTATGTCCCGGAGTGTGAAGAACCTCTAAGGTTCTGCCACCCAGATCCAGGAGCTGTCCCGGAGAAAGGGGACGGATATCCTTGGGGATTTGGAGGTGTATCATAGCCTTTGTAGCCTCCGGGGTGGGGACAACCCCCAGTTCCCGGGCTAACGCCTCCACCTTTTTCCTCCGGTAGGCTGGGTCTGCGTGGCGATTCAGCAGCTCCCAATCTGCCGGGTGGAGATACATACAAGAAAATTCTCCCACGGAGCCGATATGGTCCAGGTGGCCGTGGGTGCACAGCACCACAGAAGGCAAAGGTGACAGGAGGGAAACCAGCTTCCCCAGTCCCGGAAATCCCATGCCGGTGTCAATCACGGCGCATTGGTTCTTTCCTTCCACCAGTTAAATGTGGTCTCCGAAGCCGTCCTGAATCCGGAAGGTGTGCAAGTCCAGGGCCTCCACCCGGTATCCACCATAGCTGCCTCCCTGGAGCCAGTCCCGGCAGGAAGCGGTGGTGGGCTTGGCCTCAGCATAGGAAACGGGAACGATTCCCCGCTCCTGACACCATTGCAGCCGTTCCTTACTTGCTGCAAAGAGATAATCCTCCCGCCGCCGCTTTTCCACCTGCTCCCGGGGATGGGAAGGATTGCCCATCACCTCCGAGCCTCCCGGCTCTGCCGGGTGGCAGAGGTAGAAGTAAGTGCCATCCGGCAGGTTGGGCAGGAGCTTTTCAAACAGCCCGGGGATGTGGGCCATGTCGTCCATACAGGGCAGGGCCCGGTAGAAATACCGGTGGTCAATCAGGCCCTGGGCTTCCATCCACCGGGACAATGCCTCTTCCAGGCCGGGCACCGCCAGCTCCGGGAACATATGGGTGTCGGCATACTGAATATGCAGTCCCAGCCCCCGGAGAAGTTTTAGCTGCGCCTCCCACTCCCGGAGGATTTCCCCAATTTCCAGGATTTTTCCTCCGAAGCCCGTATCGGGGTAAAAACAGCCGTTTTCGTCCACAAGGCTGGGTACCAGTGCCCGGGGCAGCACAGGTTTTATGGGCATTTGACTCCACTCCCCCGTGAGGGTGAGGTGGATACCGCAGCACACCTGGGGCAAATCCCGGAACAGTTCCGCCGCCTCCCGGATTGCCGGGCCGCAGGCCAGGAAGGAAACGTTCCGGATAAACCCAGACCGAGCCGCCTGGTAAACAGCTCGATTGGTTCCGGTACCTAAGCCGCAGTCATCGGCTCTGGTAACAATCTGTATACACATGGGTAGTCCCCCGGTTGGTGTTGTGGATGGTGATGGTATTGCCCTCCACCATTACCTTCAGACGCTCTCCCTGCCACCACAGAGGGAAGGCAATCCGGGAGATGGCCTTGGGCAGCCGGGGACGAATCCGCAGCACCCCATCTGTCAGCCGTACACCTGCCAGGCCGAAAATCAGGCTCTGCCAGATGCCGCCGATGGAGGCGGAGTGGATGCCCTCGTCGGAGCTTCTCATGTTGGGCCCCAAATCAATCTCCGAGGCCTTCCGGAAGAAGCCGTAGGCCTGCTCCCGCTCATCCAAATCCGATGCCAGGATACAGTGGGTGGAGAGGGAGAGAGAGGAATCGTGGAGGGTACGGGCTTCGTAGTACCGGTAGTTCACCGCCTTGGTCTTTTCGTCAAAGAGGTTTTCCAGCAGGTAGAAAAGAATCAGAATGTCCGCCTGCTTGGATACCTGGATGCTGTTGAGCTGGTGGGCATTGTAGTCCTTGTAGATCCCCAGCACATAATCCTGGTTCTTGTACTTGGTCAGGTCAATGTCCCGGAGGGTGAGATAGGTGGCGTCCTGGGCCATGAGTCCGGTTTCATCCGGCTGGGGCAGGTAAATCCGGGCGATGCAGTCTGCCAGCTTGGCCTGCAATTCCCCTTCCCCGCCCAGGGTCTCCAGGCACTTTTTCGCCAGGGTCATGTTCCACCAGGCCATGTAGTTGGTGTAGGCGTTGTCGCTCACGTGCTCTTTGTACTCGTCCGGGCCAATCACGTCATTCAAGTGGAGCCGTCCGTCCGGCCCCTCCTCCAGCCGGCTGCACCAGAACCGGGCGGTTTCCAGAATCACCGGGTAACCCTTTTCCCGGAGAAATGCCATATCCCCGGTGGCCTGCACATACTGCCAGATGCCGTAGACCACGTCCGCCGTAATGTGCTGCTCGATTTTTCCCGTCCAGATGACCTGGGGCAGGCCGGTAATCAGGTCCGCATCTCCCAGGGCCGGGGTCACCTCGCCGTCGGAAACCCAGGCGCTTTCCCAGGGGAACTGGGCGCCCCGGAAGCCGCCCTCTTCTGCCTTCTTTCGGGCACCGGGGAGGGTGTTGTACCGGTAGGAGCAAAGGCTCTTTGCCTTTTCCGGCTGGGTGAAGGTAAAGTAGGGCAGCACAAACTGGTCGCAGTCCCAGAAGGTGTGTCCTTTGTACCCTTCTCCGCTGAGACCCTTGGCACCCACGCTCATCCGGTCGTCGTGAGAAGGGGTCATGATGGACAGGTGATACTGGGCAAAGCGGATGGCCAGCTGGTCAAAGGGATTCTCGGAGGTTACCTGAATCTCAGACTCTGCCCATTCTTTTTCCCAGAGGGCCTTACTCTCGGCAAACAGGGCGTCGTAGCCCAGGGCTTCCACCTCCCGGATGGCTGCCAGGCCATATTCCTGAATCTCCTGGGTGGTGCAGGCCTCCAGAGCCTTGTCCCGGCTGGTGTGGATGGTGGAGAGCTTTTCCACCACCAGGGTGTCCCCCCCATTCAGATGGAGGGCGTAGTCCCCGAAAATTTTTCTTCTGCCCATGGCCATCACCCCGGGAATGTGCCGGGCTTCCCCGTTCACCTGGAACAAATGGGTCTGGGTGGCCACAAAATCAATGCCGCTTTGGTTGGTCTTGCTGGTGTATTGGAGATACTTCCGGTCATAGGAGCGCTTTTGCAGCTCCAGAAAATGCTGGGCACCGCTGTTGGTCATCTGGCCGTTGAGGCCGGAGCGGAGCACCACATCCACTTCCCCGGAGATAGGACGAAGGGTGATTTTCTGCCCGATAAGGGGCAGCCGGGCCCGGGATACAAACCGGGTAAACTCCAGCTGATACTGTTCACCCTCCGGTGCCTCCCAGGTAACGCTCCGGCGAAGCTCCCCGGTGCGCAGATTCAGGGTACGGTCATAGGAGAGAATCTTTCCGGTGTCCAAGGCAAACCGGCAGCCGTTCAGGGTCAGCTCTGCCCCCAGCACGTCCGGACCGTTGGGCAGCTCCGTCACCTCGTTTTCGCTGGCGCAGTTGAAGCAGCCTGCCACAAACAGACCCCGCCGCTCCCCCAGGTAGCCTTCCTCCGTGGCAGAGCGCAGGCCCATATAGCCGTTTCCCAGGGAGAAAACCGACTCAGCCTTTCCCAGCTGCTCCCGGCAGAACCGGGATTCTCCAATCAGCCACTGCTCCCCCCGGGTGTAGTCCATGGCGGTGCTCATCCCTTCACCGCCTCCAGAAGATCAGAGAAGGTGGCGAGGTTATAGGTGCCCTTGCCGCAGCCCACCGCATCTCCGATGGCGGCGGCATCCATGCCGCCGGCGATGGCTGCATCCACACCGGCCTCTGCATCCTCCACCACCAGGCAGGTTTCCGGCTTCAGGCCCAGAAACTCTGCGGCTTTCAGGAACACCTCCGGGTCGGGCTTGGACTTGGTGATGTTGTTGCCGTCGGAGATGGCGTCAAAGAAGCTTCCAAGACCAATCCGCTCCAGAATGAAGGGAGCGTTTTTGCTGGAAGATCCGATGGCCAGCTTCAGCCCCATTTCCCGGAGCTTGTTCAAAGTGTCTGCCACCTCGGCGCTTAAATCCTTGGGGCTCATCTGGGCCAGAAGCTGCCGGTAAATCTCATTCTTCTCCGTGGCCAGCTCCACCTTCCGCTCCTGGCTGAGGGGCTCGCCCGTATACCGCTCCAGCACGATTTCCAGGCTGTCCATCCGGCTCACGCCCCGGAGGCGGTTGTTGATTTCCCGGTCAAAGTAGGTATCCAGCTTGTCCGCCAGCACCTTCCAGGCCTGGTAATGATACTCGTCCGTATGGCAGATAACGCCGTCCAAATCAAAAATAACACCCTGATATTTCATTGTTTTTCCTCCTTATTCCCCTGCCTCCGGCAGGATTTCACCGTTGCTTGCAATCACCGATTGATACCAGTACCCGGAATCCTTGATAATCCGCCGGGACGTGGGATAATCCACGTACACAAGGCCGAAGCGGCTGGTATAGCCGTGGGCCCATTCAAAATTGTCCATCACCGACCACAGGAAATAGCCCTGGAGGGGCACCTCCCGGGCAGCTCTGCGGTAGTTGGCCAGATAGCTTTCCAGATAGGCGATCCGGCAGCCATCATGGACTTTTCCGTCCATGGAAACAATGTCGCAGTTGGACATACCGTTTTCCGTAATGAGAATGGGCTTGCCATACCGCTCGTACAAAAACTTTGGCATCCAGTAAAGGATTTCCGGCGTTACCGGGCTGCCGATGGAGGTGTGCTGGGCACCCAGGGGCACCGGGGAGAACCGGGGCTTTCCGTCCTCGTCCGCCTCCACCATCCGTCCGTCATAGATATTCTGCCCCACAAAGTCCAGGGGCTGATGAATGAGCTGCATATCCTCCGGGGTGATTTCCGGCAGGATATCCCGGTACTTTTCCGCCACGTCCTGAGGATACTTGCCCAAAAACACCGGGTCGCTCCACCAGGTCACGCTCCACACCCAGTCCTCTAAGGCGATGTGATGGAACATCATCTCCTTGGCCGCCTCCACATCCTGCGGGGCAGAGGTTTTGGGGTAGGTGAACTTGCCTGTGGGGGCAAAGCCGATTTGCAGGGGCTGCTTTCCGTATTTGCGCAGCTGGAGCACCGCCGTGCCATGGGCCTTGAGCACATGGTGGGCAGCCAAAAAGCCATCTGCCATGGAGCAGTTCAGCCCCGGGGCGTGGTAGGTGCCCATATATCCCAGACCGATAAAGCACTGGGGCTCATTGAAGGTGATAAAATACCGGACCCGGTCGGAGAAAGCCTCCGCCACAACCCGGGCGTATTCTGAAAACCAGCAAACGCTCTGGGGATTGAGCCAGCCTCCCTGCTGCTGCAGCTTCTGGGGCAAATCCCAGTGGTACAAGGTGACGTAGGGCTCGATGCCGTGGGCTTTCAGGCAGTCAATCAGGCGGTTGTAATAGTCGATTCCCGCCGGATTTACCTTGCCCGTGCCCTCCGGAAGAATCCGGGACCAGCTGAGAGAAAACCGGTAGGCTTTGAGACCCAGCTTTGCCATGAGGGCCACATCCTGCTCCATGAGCTCGTACTGGCGGCAGGCATCTTCGCCGCTGCTGCCGTCGGTGACTTTTCCCGGCTTGCAGCAGAAGTCATCCCAAACGGAGGGGCTCCGCCCATCCTGCCGGGCAGCTCCCTCCACCTGGTAGGAGGCGGTGGCGCCGCCCCATACAAACGATTCATCAAATTTCATGCCGAAACTCCTTCTCTGGGGAATCCAACAAGGCACCTTTTGCCCGGAGGCAAAAGGTGCGCTGTGGGTATGGAATTACTCAGGCCAAAGGCACACGGAGGCTCTGGGCCAGGGTGTATTCCTTGCCGTAAACGTGAATGGTCACCGGGTTCCCGTTTTCCAGGGTAAAGGTGACAGACTGGGCCTTTACCTCCACCCGAATCCGGCTGCCCAGGTATTGCAGCTTGAACCGGTAGCCCTCCCAGGACTCCGGCAGGCTGGGAGCAAACCAGGCGCCGCTTTCTTTCAGGCGGAAGCCGCCAAAGCCGTAGACAATGGCCATGTAGGTGCCGCCCATGTTGGCGGTGTGAATACCGTCCTTGGTATTGTGGTGGGTGTTGAACAAATCCAGCTTGGCAGAGTCGCCGAAGTAGGCATAGGCCTTGTCCTTCAAGCCCAGCTTGGAAGCCACAATGCTGTAGATACAGGTGGACAGGGAGGAATCGTGGGTGGTGACCTTCTCGTAGTAAGCGAAGGACCGGGCGATGGTGTCCATGTCCTGGGCATCCTCGAAGATGAAATGGGCCAGCACCGTATCCGCCTGCTTGCACACCTGGAAGCGGTACAGATACATGGGGTGGTAGTGAAGCAGCAGGGGGAATTTCTCTTTGGGGGTGTTGGCAATGTCCCAGACCTTCTTGGACAGGAAGGAGTCATCCTGGGGATTGATGCCCAGTTTCTCGTCATAGGGCAGATACATTGCTTTTTCTGCCTGCCGGAACTGCTGGATTTCCTCCTCCTGAAGGCCGATTTTCTCCGCAACGGGGGAGAGCTTTCCTGCCTCCTTCAAAAGCTCGTAGAACCGCACCGCCCAATGGAGATTGTACTGGGCATTCAGGTTGGTGAAGTAGTTGTTGCTCACCAGGCAGGTGTACTCGTCCGGTCCGGTGACCTCGTGGATTTCAAACCGTCCGTCGTGGTAGTTGCCCAGATCCAGCCACATCCGGGCGGTTTCAAAGACGATTTCCCCGCCCTTCCGGGCGATGAAATCCAAATCCCCGGTAGCCAGATAATAGGCAACGGTGGAATAGGCAATGTCGCCGCTGATGTGGTACTGGGCAGAGCCGGAGGGGTAGTAGCCGGAGCACTCCCGGCCCATGATGGTCCGCCAGGGATAGGCCGCGCCCTTGGTATGACCCAGAATCCGGGCGTTCTCCCGGGCATAGTCCAGGATGGCATACCGGTACTCCACCAGATTCCGGGAGATTTCCGGATTGGTCAGGGTGAAGAAGGGCTGCATATACATCTCTGTATCCCAGAAGTAATGGCCCTCATAGCCCTCACCGCTGAGGCCCTTGGCCGCAATGTTGCTGTGGGGGTCCTTGCCCACGGACTGAATCAGCTGGTACTGGTTGTACCGCACCGCCACTGCCAGGTCGTCATCTCCGTCGATTTCCAGGGCGGAGGTGTCCCAGAAGGCGTCCAGATATGCCCGCTGCTCCTCATAGAGCTTCGTCACGGGGACGGCGGTCACCGCCGCCATCTCCTGCCGGGCCTGGGCCAGGGGGTTCTGGCTGCGGATGCTGTCTGCAAAGACCATGTACTTGGTCAGGTGAATCTCCTCACCCTCCCGGGCCTCTGCCCGGAAGGTGACGGTGGCACTGTGGCCCTCCAGCACCGGCTGGCCCTCCCCAAGGGAGCACACATTCTTCACCGCCGTGCACACCGTAAGGCCGGAGCTGGCGGTTTCCGTCAGCAGGTAGGACACCCCGTCCACAATCTCCGCAGACCGGGGAATCAGGTGCTGGAACCGCTCTCCCGCCACCCGGGGGTCATTGGGGTTGCAGTAGTTCTCCACGGCGCCATTGTGCCGGGAGACCAGACGCACCTCTCCTGTAAAGTTCCGGGGCGTCACCCGGTACTCCAGCAGGAACAGGGGCAGGTGGGTAAAGGAGGTCATTCTCCGGGAGAGAATCTCCACTTCCTTTCCCAGGGGGGACCGCCACACCACACTCCGGGCGGTGTAGCCGGCCTGCATATCCAGCCAGCGGCGGCTGGAGAGCACCGTGCCGGTGAACATGGAGAATTCCTCATCCCCCACAAACAGCCGGACAGTCTGACCGTCTGCCACGTTGAGCATGGTCTGCTTTTCCTCCACCATGCCGCAGAGCTTTTCCGCCTGCTTCATCTGGGCGATGTCGTAAAAGCCGTTGATATAGGAACCCCGGATGGTATCATACCCCTGGGGATACCCCTCTTCAAAATTGGAGCGGACGCCGATGTAGCCGTTGGCGTTGTGGAAAATGGTCTCGTTTACCAGCAGGGATTCATTATCCAGTTTCAGGGAATCCGCTTCCCAAATCCATTTGTTGTTCAATTCCGTTGCCTCCATGGATTATTGTTTGACTGCACCTGCCGCCACACCCTTGATGATGTATTTCTGGGAGAAGATGTAGAATACAACTACGGGGATAATGGTAATGGTCAAAGCGGCCATGGCCATGTTCCACTGAATCGTAAACTGTCCGAAGAAGGAGAAGGTGGACAGGGGGATGGTGCGGTTTGCTTTGCTGGACAGCACCAGAGACGGGAGCAGATAGTCATTCCAGATCCAGATTACGTCCAGAATAATCACCGTCATGGTGGTGGGCTTGAGCATGGGGAAGACAATCCGCCAGAAAACCTTGAACTTGTTGCAGCCGTCGATGACCGCTGCCTCCTCCAGGCTTACGGGGATGGTCTTGATAAAGCCGTGGTACAAAAATACCGCCATGCTTGCGCCGAAGCCAATGTACATATACACCAGGCCGCCCAGATTGTCCAGCATGGGAAGGCCCAGGTTGTCCCGGATCCAGCCCATCTCCTGCATCAGGGGCATCATCAGGGTCTGGAAGGGGATGAGCATGGTGAGAATAAACAGGTTAAAGATGAAGGTGCTGAGCTTGCAGCGCTTGCGCACCAGCATCCATGCGGTCATGGATGCCAGCACCACGATGAAGAGAATGGAAATGATGGTAACCACCAGGGAGTTGGTAAAAGCCCGGGTGAAGTTCATCTTATCCATGGCCTCCACATAATACTCGAAGTTAAACTTCTCGGGAAGCGCCAGCATACTCTCGTACAGCTCAGCCCGGTTCTTGAAGGAGTTCACAACCACAATGTAAACCGGGAACAGCCAGAAAAGAGACAGGACAATGGCCAATACATTTCCCAGCACGGAGCCAATCTTTTTCATTACATCTCCACCTCCCGCTTCTTGGTAACGGAAACCTGAATCAGGGTAATCACAGCCACAACCAGCAGGAACACAATGGCCTTGGCCTGACCATAGCCGTAGTTACTCTGGGAGAAAATCTCATTGTAGATGTTCATAGCGAACATTTCCGTGGCGTTCACCGGGCCGCCGCCGGTCAGGGAAAGGTTCACGTCGAAAATCTTAAAGCAGTTGGACAGGGTCATAAACAGACAGATGGTAAAAGAGGGCATCAGCAGGGGGAACTTCACCCGGAACAGGGAGCTCCAGAAGCCTGCGCCGTCTACAGAAGCGGCCTCAATCACGTCATCGGGAATGGCCATAATGCCGGTGATGTAGATAATCATAATGTAGCCGGCCATCTGCCAGGTGCTGACCAAAATCAGGGCCACCATGGACATTCTGGCATCCAGCAGCCAGTTGGAGAACAGCGGGCTGCTGCTGCCCAGAGCCTCTCCCAGATACACCAGGCCGTCGCCCAGAATGAACTTCCAGATGTAGCCCAGAATCAGGCCGCCAATCAGGTAGGGCATAAAGAGCATACCTCTGACCAGATTCCGGGTGCGGAGCTTGGAGGTGACCACCAGGGCAAAGGCAAGGCCCAGCAGGTTAATGGCCACCACGGAAAACAGGGTAAACACCACCGTATGAATGGCGGAAGTGGTAAACCGGCTGTCGGAGAACAGACGGATATAGTTGTCAAAGCCCACAAAAATCTTGGGATTCAAGGGCAGACCGTCCCAGGAGAAGAAGGAATATCCGATACCGATGATAAAGGGAATAATCACAACGGTAACGAAAACAAACAGCAGCGGTACGGTAAACAGGGCGTACCAAGAGGCTTCAATTCTTTTTCGTTTTTTCATAACCTACCCCTTTCTTCAATAAGACATAACCCGGTCTATAGTGGGTTTTTAATCCAATCCATAAACCGGGTTATGGCCTCTAAGTCAATTTATTTCTCAGGAAGCTCTGAATAAATTAGCAAGAGCTGGCAGCGAGAGATTTTTCGTCAGACAAAAGAATGGAAAACAGTGGAATACTGTATGTATTTCCTGTTTTTCATTCTGCATGGATGGGGAAAAAGATCCGCTGTCCAGCCGCAGACGATTTATTCAGAGTTTCCCTTATTTCTGCTCGTTGGCCTGAGCCCAGGCTTCGTCCAGACGCTGCAGGAAGGCAGCGCCGTCCATATCGGTGGTGAAGAACTCCTGAGCTACGGGCACCAGGTACACATCCACGATACCGGTGGGCCATGCGTTCATGGGCCAGGTGATGGTCTTGCCGGCAGCGGCGTACTCAGCAACCTGAGCGGACAGGGGATCCAGGTTCTCGCTCTCCATGCCTTCAATCACAGGCAGGAAGCCGAACTCGTCCATCAGGTAGTGGGTGCCGGTCTCGGAGGTGTAGAGCCACTCCAGGAAGTCCTTGGCAGCCTTCTTCTCGGCATCGGAGGCCTGGGAGTTGACGAACCATGCGTTGGGAACGCTGACGGCGATCTTGTCGTTGCCGCACAGAGGCAGAGGAGCCAGACCCATCTCAAAGGTCACGTCGTAATCAGCGAACATGCTGTAGCACCAGTTGCCCTGGTGGATGGCAGCGGTCTTGCCGGTGGCAAAGTCACCGCATTCCTTGTCGTAGTTGTACTCCAGGGGGTTGTAGCAGTTGGCACGGATGGCTTCCATGAACTTGGCGAACTCCTGGAACTCGGGGGTGTCAGCCATCTTCACTTCGCCGGCGTTCAGCTTCTCGATGTAAGCCAGGGGATCCTCCTGCAGAGCGAAGGGGGTGTTGAGGATGTGTCCAATCAGGAAGTAGCTCTCCTGGGACAGGCCGAAGCCCTCAACGCCGCCCGCCTTCTGCTCCTGGAGCATAGCCACAAAGGAATCATAGTCGGTTACCTTGGAAGCGTCCACCAGGTCCTTGTTGTAGACCATGCCGAAGCCTTCCATGGTGTAGGGGATGCCCACAATCTTGCCGTCGGCATTGGTGGTAGCCATGCCCTCAGCAATCTTGTCCACAAAGCTCAGGTCGCTCAGGTCCTCCAGGTAGCTTGCCATGGTGTCGGACTCGGAGCCGGGGAGCAGGGAGAACAGGGTGGGACCCTGGTTGTTGGCCAGCTTGGTCTTCAGCTGCTGCACGTAGTCATCACCGGTGGTGCCCCACACTTCGATTTCCACGCCGGTCTCTTCCTTGTAGGCCTCAGCCATGTCTTCCAGCTGGTCGATGATTTCCACCTTGGACTGGAACAGGACAATCTTGGTAGCTTCACCCTCGCTGCCCTTGTCGTTGTCCTTGCCAGCGCAAGCGCTCAGGGACAGCAGAACGGAAGCTGCCAGCAGGACGCCCATGGTTTTCTTGAATAGTTTCATGCTTGTTTTCCTCCTTCGATTTTTTGTCTGACGTCTGTCAAACGTTCTACTGTAAATATTACATAGGTTCCCCCGGATTGTCAACGTATAAATTCGTCATTATTGTACCTCCCCAATACCCCTTCGTCTTTTTTTACAACCGGATTTATAAAACAAACACCCTATGTTGATTCAGAAAA
>DVFK01000067.1 GCA_018713285.1 Candidatus Faecousia excrementigallinarum | reverse complement strand
TTTCGGGATGGGAACGGCAGAGTTGGCAGACTCCTGATGCTCAAAGAATGTTTGCGGCACGGAATTACCCCATTTATCCTGGATGATAAACGAAGATCGGATTATCTGGCGGGCATTACAAAATGGAGCAGCCGGCGAAAACTTTTGCTTAACGTTGTCGCTGAAGCACAAGAACGCTTTGAAAACCAGGTGGTTCATTTTACAATGAGGCAGCATGGCCAAAACTTCCTCCCGGAAAACTACACTGAATAAATCCACTTACAGCATCTGATACATAGCCGCTCACCGATTTGGTGGGCGGCTTATTTTTTGGAAAGGAGCAAAGAAGTGAACGGAAAAACCATTGCAATGGTGAATCAGAAGGGCGGCGTTGGAAAAACCACCTCCACTGTGAACCTTGGCGTAGGATTGGCAAAGCAAGGCTATAAGGTACTTCTTGTGGACAGCGATCCACAGGGAAGTTTGACCATCAGCATGGGCATCCAGGATCCAGACAGTCTTTCTCACACCCTGGCAACGGCAATGCTGGCAGAAATTCACGATATGGAATTGCCCACAGGATCCGCGATCATACCGCACAAAGAAGGACCGGATCTTCTCCCGGCAAACATCGAACTGTCTGGTGTTGAAATGAGTCTGTTCAATGCTATGAGCCGTGAAACCATCATGCGCAATGTGTTGGGGCAGGTAAAGTCTAAATACGACTACATCCTTATTGATTGTATGCCCTCTCTTGGTCTTATGACCATCAACGCATTGGCTGCGGCAGATAGTGTCATCATCCCATCTCAGCCGAACTACCTGTCTTCCAAGGGATTGAACCTGCTTCTCAGGTCCGTTGCCAAAGTCCGCAAGCAAATCAATCCAAAGCTTCGCATTGATGGGGTCCTCTTCACCATGGTGGACAGTCGAACGAACAACGCAAAGGCAATCATCTCTTCCATGCGTGGCGCAATGGGAGATGCTGTCCGGGTGTTTCGAACAGAAATACCCAGATCCGTTCGTGCAGCGGAGGCCGCCCAGGAAGGGAAAAGCATCTATGCCTACGATAAGAACGGCAGAGTTGCCGAGGCCTATGCCGCACTGACAAAGGAGGTGAGCCAGCTTGGAAAAGAAACCAATAGATTTAGGTCTGACGGCGCTAGATGAACTATTCATGACCGATGAAGGCAGAAAAGAAAGCAAACTGCCTCGTATCCATGATATTCCGCTGGACCAAATTGACGACATGCCTAACCATCCTTACAAAGTCCGTATGGACGAGGATATGGAGGCACTTGTGGAGAGCGTAAAGAATCATGGTATCATCACACCGGTCATCCTGCGGCAGAAGGAAGATGGCCGATATGAATGTGCCTCTGGGCATAGGCGTCGAAAAGCGGCAGAGCTGGCAGGCTTTCCCACCATCAAAGCAGAAGTCAGAGAAATGACCAGAGATGAGGCAATCATCATTATGGCACATTCCAATCGGCAGAGGTCCAGAATACTACCAAGCGAAAAGGCTTTCTCTTATAAGATGGAACTGGAAGCACTCAAACGACAAGGAATGCGAACAGATTTGTCTTCTGGACCAGTGGTCCAGAAGTTGGCAAGAGATGCATTGGGCGATATGGCCGACGAAAACGGAAGACAGATATCTCGGTATATTCGCCTCACATATCTTGCTCCGGCACTTCTGGACATGGTGGACGAAGGCCGGATTGCGTTCCGTCCCGCTGTAGAGCTTTCTTACCTTACGGAACAAGAACAGGCGGATCTGATTGAAACAATCGGGTACGAAGATGCAACCCCTTCCCTGGTTCAAGCAACCAAGATGAAGGAATTTTCTCGTGAGGGCAGGCTCAACGCAGATGTCATTCTTTCAATCATGTGTGAGCAAAAGCCAAATCAGAAAGAGAAAATCACTTTCCATACAGAAAAGTTAAAACCATATCTCCCCAAAAACATCAATCCCAAGCAAACCGAAGAGTATATTTTGAAAGCGCTTGAATACTACCAGCGGTACAGGGAGCGAATGAAAGGCCGAGGTGACAGATAAGTGACCGATAACACTATCACCAAGGGAGTAGTCTATCCTTTTGACGACGGCATCGGTTATTTCTGCCGCTCTCCCCCTCTCACACTCTCCCCCTCAGATAACCACCTGGACCTACTGAAAAGAAGGATCAAGAGATTTGCACACTTGGAAAATGAAGGCTGATGCCATAGAATTGGCAGTACGGAGGTGTCAAACATGAAAAAAGCATTTGCTCTTGTATCGCTGCTCGCCTTGGTATTTGCCGGATGCAGACCTACAACCAATGTGACAGACCCAACCAAGAATTCTTATCAAGCATATTCTACAACCATTTCTCCCTTGGAAAGCAGACCAACTACAGCTACTGCGACAGAGAGTACAACGGTTCCTGCTGAATCAGAAAGCAAGCCGAATGCGTTGGATACTCCCAAAGAAACGGAAGCAGCAAAGGAACCGACCGTTCCTCTCGAAACAGTGCCAAGTAATGAAAGCATGGAAACTCAGCCTCCTGCCACCAAGCTTACAGAGCCGCCTCACACCCACAGCTATACTTCCAACAAGGTAGTAGCCACCTGTACCAGCAAGGGATACACCCTCCACAAGTGCAGCTGCGGCAGCTCCTACACCTCGGATGAAACGGCTGCACTGGGGCACAGCTGGGGTGACTGGACGGTAGTCACCCAGCCCACTACCCAGCAGGAAGGCAGTGAGAGCCGTTCCTGCTGGCGGTGTGGTGCTGTCGAAAGCCGGGCCATCCCCAAATTGGAACCCCCTGCCCTGGAATGGTCTGACCTGGATTTGAACCGGGCCATGGCTGTCGGAAACCAGTATGCGGCAAGCAAGTATGGTTGTATCCCTGACAACAGCCTGGGGTTTGATGGTGGATTCGATATGCCCATCAACCTCAGCAAGGGGGAGATCCTATTGGCTGCAGAACGAACCGGGCGCACTTTTCAGCAGGTGATCGAAGCGGAAATGATGGGAAACATGGATCTTTTCGCTGAGTGCCGTCGGCTGTATGGGTACGACAGCATTGAAAACTGGCATATCAAATGCTGGTGCGAACTCAAGGACAACCAGCTTTGGTTCTATGTCTTCTACTAAGCTTATCAAATATTGGCATATTGCCCTGACTGCAAAAGTCGGGGCTTTTTATATGCAAATTTTTCAGAAAGGACTGATCGTATGAAACACCGCTGGATACAGGCAGTCTGCCTGGTGCTGACCATGGTGCTGCTCTTGGGCAGCATTTCCACCGCTTTTGCGGCAGCACCGGAGATTCCTGTGGAAACGGAACCGCCCGCTACTGAGGCGGAGGACACGGGGCAGTCTCCTTCGCCTACAGAGGAGACCTCGCCGCCCACGGAGCAGATGGAGCCTCCTGTTACGGATGCTCCCCCGGAAGTTACAGAGCCCACGGAGCAGGACTTTGAATTGGACATTGGGGACATTATCATCCCTACCACAACAGGGGCCAGCCAAATCATGCCCATGACACTGCTGGGCGGAACGGAAATCACCATTGCCAGCAAGGAGCCCTACTACCCGGCAGGAGGCGCTTCTATCCAATTCTACTGGCACTCTGACCTGCAGCCCTACCGGTACGGCCCCTACTACACAGCCTACGGCTCCATCTTCCGGCTGTCCGACGGACGGGTAGGCTTCTGCCTACAGCCCATGATGCAGGGCGGCAGCAGCTACGAGGCTACGGTGCCCGGAGGCAACCACATCGATTCGGACGGGTGGCCCAACGCCATTTACAAGTCCTCCACCGGCACCTGGTTTTCCTGGCAGATCGACAGAACCAGCAAGCGGGCAATATTCTTAGCCATGGCATATGGGGCACCCAACAACGGAGATACCTCAGATGCAGGCATCAAGGCAACCGCCCTGTGTGTCTGGGATATGGTCACGGGGTACAGAAATGTGGATGGCTCAGAAAGAGGCCATGGGACGCCGCCCTTTTATGGTGCATTGACAGACCAGGCTGTAAAGGCCAAATATGATGAACTTCTGGCAAAATTGAAACAGCATGGAAAGACTCCCAGTTTTACAGTTCCCCAGCCCTCTTTGGTCAATTCGGCCAGCACCATCATCCTGAAAAAGGATGCCGGTACCGGTCTCTACACTGGAACCGCTACCGACAAAAACGGCGTGTTGGCAAACTTCCATTTCACCTCCAACATCTCCGGACTGACCATTACCAGAAGCGGCAATACCCTGAAGGTAACTGCCACGGAAGCAGCTGCCAAACAGCTGAATCAGCTGGTCATCCGCTCCCGGGGGTATGAGCTGGGAGAAGGCACAAAAGCCTGCACCGTTTACCAGGACAAGGCAAATCCAAATTCCCGGCAGAAGCTGGTGGTGCTGGACGGTGCCGTAGACCCGGTTCCCTGCTGCTTCCGTCTGGCTGTGGAGCTGGAAGGCCAGATCCAGGTGAAGAAAACCACCAACACTGGGCAGAATCTCTCCGGCTGGAAGTTTGAAATCGTAGATAAGGCCACGAACAAGGTGGTGCAGACCGTTACAACCGATTCCAAGGGCCTGGCCACAGCCACCAATCTTCCCGCCGGGCAGTACATTGTCCGTGAAGTTGGAGGCGGTAATGCCTACTGGCAGTTGGACACCTCCGGTCACACCGTTACGGTGGTTGCCGGTCAGACCGCAACTGTCACCGTCAACAATGTCCACCGGGGCAGAATCGTGGTACAGAAGAATGCCGTCAACGGCAGTCCGAAAGGCTGGAAGTTTGAAATCTGGCAGGGCGGCACCCTGGTGGAAACCCTTACTACCGGCGGGGATGGCCGGGCAGTCAGTAAGTACCTGCTCCCCGGAAATTACACGGTCAAGGAAATCCATGACCGGGACGGAACCTACTGGGAATACGATGTGAAGGTGGAGCAGAACGCCACCGTCACAGCCGGCAAGGACACCACCGTGACCTACACCAATACCCAGTACGGTCTGCTTCAGATTGTCAAAACCATGGCAGACGGCACTTCCCCCGCTGGATGGGTGTTCCGGGTAACGGATTCCACCGGGAAGGAGGTCCCCGGCTCTCCCTTTACCACAGGTGAGGACGGCGTGATTCTCTCCGGTAAGCTGGCTCCCGGAACCTATACGGTGGAGGAAATCATCCCGGATGATTCCCTGTATTTCTGCGACAGCGAGAATCCTCAGACGGTGGTGGTAACTGCCGGTCAGACTGCCGAGGTACAATTCACCAACGCCCTCCGGCCCGGTAAAATCAACATTCAGAAAGTCGATACCCTGGGCAATCCCCTGTCCGGTGCGGTATTCCTCCTGGAATGGAGTACGGATGGTGAGAATTGGAACCCCATTGTCTATTCTGAATCCATCCAGGCCGGTGGATGCAGCAATCCCGATGTGGTGGACGGCTGCATTACCACAGGAGCCGACGGCCTGGCCAGCTGGGAGAATCTCCACCCCGGTCTTTATTACCGGGTAACGGAAGTGAAAGCCCCCAACGGCTATCAGCTTCTCAAAGAGCCGGTCTTTACCGGAAAGCTCCCCATTGAGGACCTCACCATTTCCCTTCGGGTGGTAAACGCTCCCATCTTCACCCTGCCCCAGACTGGCGGCATGGGCTTTGACGGCTTTACCGCCGGTATCATTCTCTCTCTGAGTGCCTGCCTGGGCGCTCTCTTTTTTATGCTCTCTGCCGGGAAGAAGCCCCGGCTTTTATGCTATCAAAAACGAGAAAGGAAAGGTTTCAAAATGAAAAAGTTTTTCGCCCTGATGATGACCCTGGTGCTGCTTCTCAGCGGCATTCCCACGGCCTTGGCAGCAGATGCGGCAGATGCCACCATTGACACTGACGCCTCCTGCTCTCTGACGATTTTTAAGTATGATTTCACGAACGCCGTCAAGGACGGTGTTTGGAGCGAGGATTCCTTCATCTCCACCGGCTGGCGTGAAAGCTATGTGGAAGATGTGCTGGGCAATGCTGTCCGCCAGGGCGATGCCGATGGCAGCACCGGCAATGACCTGGGCAACGGCCAGAACTCCAACGGCTATGCTCTGAAGGGCGTGGAATTCACCACCCTGAAGGTAGCCGACATTGTTACCTTTACGGAATCCGCCAATGACCAGCACCCCGACTACAACCTGACCCAGGTTCTGTACGGCTTCCACAAGGTAAAGGCCGCTGACCTGCTGGCCGCCATCGGCCTGGCTGATGGTGCTGGCCGGTACACCAATGCAGACAACACCGACAAGCTCAGCAAGGACAATTATTATTACACCTCCGAAACCCTGAACAAGGCTCTGGCAGCTGCCCTGGCCGCCAACGCCACCACCGTCAAGGACGCTCTGGAAACCTACATGGCCTCCCAGGATGGTGCCATTGTCATGGCCAAGACCGATGAGAACGGCAAGACCATTCAGCGGAACCTGCCTGTTGGCCTGTATCTGTGCGTGGAAACCGCCGTTCCCGAGATGGTGACTTCCACCACCAATCCCTTCTTTGTCAGCCTGCCCATGACCACCGTTTCCGGTGACGAAAACTCCTCCTCTCCCGAGGGCGGCCACGCCTGGAATTATGATGTGGTGGTTTACCCCAAGAACGAAACCGGCATCCCCACCCTGGAAAAGACTGTCCGGGAAGCCAAGAAGGACACCGGCAAGAATGAAGGCACCAGCACCATTACCGACGGCTTTGCCCACACCGCTACCGGCTCCTCCGGTGATGTGATGGAGTACCAGGTGATTTCCACCCTGCCCACCATCACCTCTCAGGCCACCGCTTTGACGGTATACAACTTCTATGACACCCTTTGTGAGGGTCTTTCCTACAACAAGTCCCTGCGGGATGTGAAGATTGAATTCTTCACGGACAAGGACTGCACCGACAAGGTTGCTTCCTGGGATATGGACAGCGGCAAGTTTACCGTCACCTACTCCAGCGATGACCGGCACATGACCGTGGATGTGACTGCCGCAGGTCTGGCCGAAATCAACGGCGATACGGAAAATGTCAACGGCCAGCTGTATGCCGGCTACTCCAACTACACCATCCGTGTCACCTACACGGCCACCATTGATTCTGACGCCTCCGTGGTGTTCGGTGACAACGGCAACGACAACCAGGTGGTTCTCACCTGGAAGCGCACTTCCACCGAATACTATGACACCCTGATTGATGACTGCCACGTTTTCACCTTCGGCATCGACCTGACCAAGCTGTTCTCCGATGTGGATTCTGAGACCGCTGAAGAGCAGGGAATGTTCGACCATGTAAAGTTCAAAATCTGGAACGAAACCGACGGCTACTGGGTGACTGCCACCCGGAACGATAAAGAAGGTGTCTACTATGTCACAGGTCATGTGACCGATGAAACCGACGCCACCATCTTCCACCCTGTGACCATGGGTGAAGCTCTGGGCCAGATTATGGTCAAGGGCTGCGAGGATGACGAGTATATCATCACCGAGGTAGAAACCGCCAACGGCTACACCCTCCTGAAGGACGACATTCATGTGGTGATTTCCACCCAGATTGACGATAGCCGTCCCTGTGACATTTACACCCAGGATGTACTGGGTGTTCTCCAGAACGACCCCCACTATTCCTTTGACGGTGGTCTGGATCTGCACCTGGCAAACATTCCCCAGAAGCAGCTGGCCCACGACTATCTGACCGCTTCCGCAACGGTGGACGGCAATGCCGTGACCATGCTGGAGGACAACGGCTCCGCCAATGCGGAAGCACCTCTCACCGTGGTGAACACCCCCGGCTTTGACCTGCCTCAGACCGGCGGTTACGGCACTACAATTTTCACCGTCACCGGTATTGTGGTGATGGCTCTTGCCGCCGGAGTAACCCTCTGGCTCCTCTTTGGCAAGCGCAAGAAGGAAAACGCCTGAGTAAAACAAAAACCGGGGAGAAAACCTCCCCGGTCATTTACTTGGTGGGTCTCACCGGCGTGAACTCCAGCTTCACTGTCATTCCCATGCTGCTGGCCAGCCGCTTGATGGTTCGCAGAGAGGGATTTCCCACACCCCGCTCAATGCGGCTGATGTCTGCCTGGTTAATCCCGGAACGATCCGAAAGCTCCTTCTGGGTCAGACCGCTCCGCTTCCGGGCATCGATGATTGCCTGGACAATGGCATACTCCGGTTCCAGTGCATCCCATTCCGCCTTAAACTGCGGATCTTTCAGTTGTTCCTTCAAAAGGTCATTGAAACTACTCATGCCTATTACTCCCTTCTGCTGAGATAATCTGCTCGATACAATTTAGCTCGTTTAATTTCTTCCTGGGGTGTTTTCTGCGTTTTCTTGATGAATCCATTGGTCAGGATAACACGCCGCCCCACCACGAAAAAGTACAGCACCCTGGAAATATCGGAGCCGACCTTTGTGCGCAGCTCAAAAATTCCATCATCCAGGGCTTTGGAATAGGGTTCTCGCAACTGGGTTCCGTTATTCGCCAATAACTGCACAGTACGCAAAACCTTTGCCCGCATTTTGGTGTCCAGGCTCAGAATGAACTCCCTTGCAGGCTCCGAGCCATCTTCCTTTTCGTAAAATAAAACCTCAAATTCCTGCATCCGCACCCTGCTCTCTTATGTTATGGGTCTATCCTCACTCATATTATATGTGTTAAAACCCATATTGTCAACAATTCTTTACACGCTAAGGAGGTACGATGAAGAAAAAACTTGCGTTAGGTGCAGCGGTAGTCACCTTTTTTCTTGCCCTCTTAATCACCCTCTACCCACTTATCAGCACCGCTTACAACCGGCAGCACCAGTCCCAGATTCACCTTCAGCACCAGGAGCAGGTGGACGCTGCGGATGACGAGGCTTTGGAAGCCGCCTGGGAGCTGGCAGAGGCTTACAACGCCGCTTTGGTTCCGGGGGTACAGGATTTGGAGCGGTTCACCCCGGAGCAGCTGAAAGCAGCTGCAAAAGGGTACAAAGACCTTCTGGACATTGCCGGGGACGGCATTCTGTGCTATGTCACCATCCCCAAGCTGAAAACTTGTCTGCCGGTATACCATGGCACCTCCGACGCCGTTTTGGAGCTGGGCCTGGGGCATTTGCTGGGAACCAGCCTGCCCATCGGCGGCGGCAGCACCCACAGCGTACTCACCGGTCACAGCGGCCTGGCCTCCCAGCGGCTGCTGTCCGACCTGGACCAACTGGAACCGGGCGATGTGTTTTATATCGAGGTGCTGGACAAGACCCTGGCCTATGAGGTTGACCAGATGAAAACGGTTCTTCCCTATGAAACGGAAGATTTGCAGATTATCCCCGGGCAGGACTACTGCACCCTGGTGACCTGCACCCCCTTCGGGGTGAACACCCACCGCTTGCTTGTCCGGGGAACAAGAATCCCCTGTGAGGAAGCGGAGGAAATCGCAGCAGAAACTGTGCCGGAGGAACATCCCGTTTCTACCTGGGAGCAGGAATATTGGAAGGGACTTTCTATCGGCCTGGGTGCTGTTGCGCTGATGGGTTTGACCGCCCTTGGATTCTGGACTTACCGGAGGTGCCGTCGTGAGAGTTCTTAAAGGCATGATTGCATGCATGATGATCCTACTGTTTGCCTGCGGCTTCTCCATCTTTGCCTACCCGTATATCCACAACTATATGGTGGAACGGGATATGCAGGGACAGATTCACTATTTCCTGGAGAAAATGGGAACCCAGCCAACGGAGGACACCCCGGAGCTTACAGATTCACCGGAGCTACCCAGAGAATACCAGGCGCTTTGGGATGCGATGGTATCCTATAATGAAGCCATCTGGGAGGAAAAGCAGGCGGGGTTATGCGATCCCTGGGCCTACCAGCAGCCATCCTTTACTTTGGGAGAGTATGGTCTGGAAGAGGAAGTGTTTGGCGTGCTTTCCATTCCTGCATTGGATCTGGAAATGCCGCTGTACCTGGGTGCTACTGCCTCTCACATGGCAGAAGGTGCCGCACACCTGTCGCAGACCAGCCTCCCCATTGGCGGCAGGAACACCAACTGTGTCATTGCCGGTCACAGGGGCTGGAACGGAGCAGATTACTTCCGCTATATCACGGAACTGCAGCCCGGCGATGAGGTCATGATCACAAATCTTTGGGAAACATTGACCTACAGGGTAACGGACACCAGGATCATCATGCCCAATGAAGTGGAGCAGATTTTAATTCAGGAAGGCCGGGATATGATCACGCTGCTGACCTGCCATCCCTATGCTTCCGGTGGAAAACAGCGATTCCTTATTTTCTGCGACCGAGTCATGGAAGACACTGAAACAAGGAGGTAATGTGATGTTTATTGACAACGATTTTGTAAAGCGCATGAAGGCACAGTACCCGCCCGGTACTCGCATCCGGCTTGATTCTATGGGGGATGATCCCCATCCAATCACACCTGGAACCAAGGGTACCGTAAAGCTCGTGGATGATATCGGAACCGTCCACTGCGATTTCGATAACGGCAGGCATCTGGGACTTGTGCCCGGCGAGGATTCCTTCCACATCATAGCTGAGAGAAACAGAACAAACAGGGATGGGAGGTGAACCGTATGGAAATGACGATACGCCCCATGACCGGCATGGAGCAGATGTATTGCTACACCCAGTCTCAGCAGATCATGGCTGTGACCGGGTGTATCGGCCACCTGCGGGGCGATTTGGACAGCACCGGCAAACAATTCTTCTCTTCCTGGGATGACCACCAGGCACGCCTCAAAACCCAGGAATTCAAAGATGAATTCAATGCAGTCATCCATATCCTTCGTACAGACAGGACCTATGGTGCACTTCTGGAAAGCCGCAGAGCGCTGTCTAACTACTGTTGGGCGCATTCGGAAGCTTTGATAACCGCGGGAAATCATGATTATGGTTTCAGGCTGGATACCGCAGATTACACCTATATGCTCAGGATGAATCCTGACCCCGGTATGTATAACATCTACTGCTACTGTTATCAGCGGGAATGGTTGGATCGTCACTTGCAGCAAGCTGCCAAAGGGATTCGTTTCATTGATCGTCACTACAATGAAAAATTCCGAATTGCGGATGGAGAAAAAGTGCGTATCATTACACCTGGCAACGATTATCGGGATGTTCGTGTTCGCTATATTGACGATTATCACATGGAGACTTCGGCGGAATGGGGAAACACACTCTACCATATCTGTGAGTTTGCAGAGCGTTTTGAGGAGCGGGGATGCCGGGATATCTTCCCCTTGCGTTCCTCTCTGCCGGACAAATGCTACAGCATCCTGGAATCCACCGGTGAAATGATTCTGATTACCAAAGGCAAAAAGGGGTATATCCCTACCGGCATTCCTGACGAAAACGTTACGCCCCGGGAAGCAGCAAACGCCGCAAACAAGGCAGCGGGAGTCACCAAAGCGCAGGAAAAAGCAATGCTTGTGGGTGCTATGTCTGGCTGGGACAAGCCTGGCGCAGACCCTAAAAATTACAACGAAAACGGAGAGCCTATCCGTTCTCAGAAAAAAGATCGGGGGGATGCCAGATGAAGTATCGATTTGGAGGCCAAATCTCCCGAGGACACGCGAGACAAAAGCCGGCTGCACAATGGGCAATACGGTTTCAAGGTGCAGAAAAGACGAGGTGCAAATCATGACTGCAGAAAACCATGTGATATGGTCCAACTACAATCTTGACCTGGATGACTGGCGGGATAACCTTCTGGAGGAATACCCGGACAAAAGTGAGGATGAATTGTATGCGCTGATGTATGAGCACAACGATTTGCGACTGGATGATGAAAGAGTCAACCTGAACATCCAAATGCCGGAAACCATCCTGCTGATTGCGGACATAGGCCGGTGGAATGGGCGCTTTCCCGGATACCAGGAAATCAAAAGCGGCAACATCAGAGATTGCCTGTACACCAATATGGATTACGCTACCTTTTATGTGGATAAGCTGGGAGACCTTCGCTGTGAGGCCATTCACCACGATGGTACCAACCATTATCTTTACCGGGTTTACAAGCGAGGGGTGACAGAATCCCAGATCGAGCGCCTGCAGGAGAAAATTCTGGAAGGCACAGCTACCAGAAGGGATATTACGCAGATAACGAACCGCTTGGGTGATGCGATTGGTAAAGTCTACGGCTGGAGATTCCCCAGAGAACACCAGGAGCACGAAAGATAAGGAGATGCCTATGGATAAGCAAACCGCAATTTGCGAATATCTGAAAAAACATCATACCGGGAAAGCCAAAGCCGTCTACAGCCGTGAACTGCAACGGCTTTTTTGCATTGACGGAAGAAATCTTCGCCGTAAAATCAGCAACCTGCGCAAAGAAGGAGTTCCTATTTGCAGCGATGCGACCGGCTATTATTATGCTGACAACCAGAAAGAGATCAACGACACTGTTTGCCGCATGAATGAACTGGTCACGACCATTTCCAATGCACGAACCGGATTGCTGTTTGCTTCTGTGTTACCCGACCGTGGTGTGGCGGTGGAAGTTACGATCAAACTGGACTAGGAGGTGCAAAATGCCCAGCAAATTGCAAATCATAAAAGAAATGGCGGCACAGGAGGCGCTGAGCATAACCTCCGATACCAAAAGGTATATGGCCTTCCTGCATACCGCCGCAAACAACTATAAGTACGATTTCCAGGAACAGCTGCTGATCCACGCACAGAAACCGGATGCAACCGCCTGTGCAGAGATCGACACATGGAACAAGCTTGGCAGATGGGTCAACAAAGGCACAAAAGGCATTGCCCTTTTGATCGACCGGGATGTTCCCTATAAGCTTCGGTATGTGTTCGATTTGTCCGATACCAACAGCAGAGCAGGCCGGGAAGTCAATCTCTGGCAGCTGAAGGATCGGTATTTGGAGGACGTAAAGGAAGCACTCAGTAACAGCTTTGGTGAAGTAGTGGATGCCGATGACTTCCAAGGTTTCCTTATGCAGATTGCAGAGCATGTGGTCAATGACAATCTGGACGATTATGCTGCTGACTTGACAGCGGTGAAGGCTGGCAGCCTTTTGGAAGAACTGGACGAGCTGAACACAAAGCAATGGCTTCGGCACACCCTTGTGAGCGGTGTAGGCTATATGCTGATGACCCGGTGCGGTTTGGATGCAAACGAACTGTATAGCTTTGAGAACTTTGCTCATGTGTTGGATTTCAACACCCACGATACCATTGGTGTCCTGGGTGTGGCAACCAGCGATATTTCTGAAATGGTACTGCGTGAGATCGAAGCTACGGTTCGTGCATTACAGCGGGAGGAAAAAGCCAACGCTCGTACATTTGCCAACCAGGAGCAAAACCGCTATCATGAAAGCAGGAATAAACAACCTGAAAGGAGAATCGACCATGAATCTGACCTATACAATGCAGGGCGACTATCTGCTTCCGAATCTGGAAGTTCCGGAGGCTCCGAAAGTGGGCAAGTTTGGAATGCTGCGGCGCAGCTTCCTGCGGCACCACAGGAAAGCGCTGTACACCGGGATGATGTTGTCCGGCAAATTGGACCAGCACCTGCAGGAAGTGGATCAGCAAGCGAACACGATGCTGGAGAGCCTGCTGCAGAAGATGGCGCAGGAGCAGGGCGTGACAGAGGATCTGAAAGCGACAAACCAGATGATGTGGGTTCAGCTGATGAACATCCTCCGGCAGGCGGCCGAGGAGAGCGTTCTGGCGGAAGTGGTTTACAGCTAAGCGGTCGTAACGGGAACTTCGTCTGGGATGTTGAATATTTCTACCAGGACGAAGAGAAAAATGAACTGCTTCGCACCTGTGAAAGGTTAAAAGATCATAGAAAAGAAATTGCCGCGTTCTTTGCGTCCCATCCGGACAAAGAAGAACGCGGTAATTTTGTAAAGGGCTTTTTCGACAACACCTTCTATGAGCATATCCTTGGCAGCGGACAGCGGGTAGGCTACCGTGCCTACGACGATGTGCTTCACCTTTGGCGCGGTGCCTATCTGAGTCGGGAACGGGAAGAATATATGCGGTGGAGGGTCGTTGAATCGCGCATTAACGGCATGATGCTGATGGACACGTGGCTGGATGCCAGTGAAAAGCCTCTTCCTACCGAAGAAGAACAGCAACAGAGAATTTATCATGCCGACTCCAAGGACGGCCCTGGCTTTGATCTGCCTCAAGCGGCCATTGACTATGTTCTTGTCCGTGGCAGCGGCGTGTCTCAAGGGAAGCTTCGTATCTTTCAACAGTTCCAGAAAAACGAACCCAAAGAAGCAAACATTGCCTTCTTAAAGCAGGAATATGGCATGGGCGGCAGCAGCGATGCTATCCCAGGCAGCGGTATTTGGGAAGACCATGATGGCAATGGCATTCGACTTTACCGTTTTTCTCCCACAAACAAGGAAGAAAATGCAGAGTTCCTTGTGAAGTGGCCTATGGCAGAAAAGCGAATCCGGGAGTTGATCGAGGCCAACCGTTATCTCAGTCCCAAAGAAGCTGAAGCCTATCCGCAATTCCTGCGGGATACCGAAGTGCGACAGCAGCGACATGCTTTGGTAGAAGAGTTCCGTGCCATCATCTATGACTATAACGATTTTCGGGAGCAAGTTGGCGATAAGCAAAGGAAGTTCGACCAATATCAGATGGCTGGTATTTTGAATTCCTTTTCCACAGGTGAGAAAACGGCCCAGTTCTTTAATAAACAGGTTTTCGTACTCCCGGTTATGCGTGAGGCAATGGAGCGTATTATTGGGGAAAATACCCACCATGCAGATCGTGCCCGTGGGATGCTGGAGAAGCTCAGTGGGGAGATTGCGCGCCCCTTTGAACCGACCTATGATGAACAGAATCCTCCGCCCCCCATTCCCAGGGAGTATAAGCTATCTTTGGGCGACACCTTGTATATCGGTGTGCAGCAGTATGAACTGCTCGCTTTGGGCGACCAGGAAGTAACCCTATTCGATCCCGCATTCCCACTGTTCCACCAAGCCTATCCCCGGCAGGAATTCTTTGACTTACTGAAAGAGAATCCCCTGAATGATAAGTACCTCCAGGAAGTGGAAGTTGTACCGAAAGCGGCAGAACCTTCTATTCCAGCTGCGCCGGATGTTCATTCCAATGGTGCTGCGCCCCCCGATGAAGACGAACAACTCCTGAATGGTGTCCCCTCCTATGTGGAAGGCGACCATTTTATGTTGCAAGACGATGCTGAGGAGAAAGAAATCTTCATTGTCGGTCTGAGCAAACAGGTTATCTTCTATCAGCTTGCCGCTGATTCCACTCAAGATCTGAGGATAGATCGGGTTCAGTTCGAGCAGATGATTCGGGACGGTTTCATTTATGGGCAGCGCCACGAAACCGAAATGGAGTACGCAAAACGGCTAATCGATAACTTCTGCCGAGTTGCGTATAACGCTCCGGCAGACTTCGAGAATATGCGAGAAATCGGTATCGGCCATACGACGATTACTGACGCAGAGATTCCCATCCAAATCAATGTCAACTTGATGGAATGTTCCTTGAATCGGTATATCGGGGACATTGTTGTAGATCAGCGCAAATATGATTCCTTGCAGGAACTAATCAAGAACGAACTGGAAGGCCTTGATTTTGATAGTCTCATCGACTTTTCGGATGAAGAGCTTGCGAAGGTATCCATCCACCACAGGGACAGCCTGATCGCAGACGCCTTTTATTCCGACGATGAACACATCGTAATCAAAAAGTATCCCAACGAAGCGTTCTATATCCACTATGGCTATGACCCGAAAGCAGATACCGCAGCTTCCATTGCCGGTCCTTTTGCTACGGCGGAAGAGGCAGCGGAGATGCTCAAAAAGCATCGGCCTATGGCTCGCCGGGAAGATGAATCCCCTGTGGCAGAGATCCTGCCGCCCCTTGCCCCCAAGCCGAAGGAACGAACTCCTGCGGCCATCATCCATCCCGAGATTCCCACCGGTCAGCGTCATAACTTCCGCATTATGGACGATGATCTGGGAGTAGGTACACCCGGTCAGCGGTATGCCAACAATGTAGCTGCTATCCGTCTGCTGAAACGGCTGGACGCAGAGAGCAGACTGGCAACACCGGAAGAACAGGAAGTGCTTTCCAAATATGTTGGCTGGGGTGGTTTATCTGCCTGCTTTGAAGAAAAGCACAGCAAGTACCAGGAACTGAAAACCTTACTGACTGAAGAAGAGTACGCAGCCGCCAGGGAATCTTCCCTGACGGCGTTTTACACGCCTCCTGTCGTTATCCGTGCCATGTTCAAGGCTATGGAGAACATGGGATTCAAGCGGGGCAATGTACTGGAAATAATCTTACCGAGTTTGATACAAAGGACAGGAATAATTAAA